>WGBJ01000440.1 GCA_015494385.1 Marinosulfonomonas sp. | reverse complement strand
TTGTCGGCGTGGCGCTGGGACATCACCATCACGCCTTCATTCGACAGGATGTCAAAGGCGGGCAGGGTGGATGGAATTCTTATAGGCATATTTGTGTCCTAGCGGGTCTTGTTGGTGATGGCATCGGCGATCATAGCGTCAAAATCGGCAGGGGTTCTGACCTGCGCCACATCTTCGGCGGCCACAGTCACCCCCCAGTTTTCAGCCATGGCCGCATAGCGCGGCTGGCGGTGGTGCAGCGCCTCGGCATACCCCCAGCGGATGAAGTCATCGGGGTTTACCTCATCCTCGCTCTGGCCCTTTTCGGCCAGATAGCGGGCCCACATATCGCGCATGATTTCGGGCGGGTAATACATCGGCTTGGGCGCGGCGTTGAAACGCTCGATCAACTGGTCTGCGTGGGCCTCGGTTCCCTTGATCCAGACTAGCAACAGGTTGTCCGACAGATGCCGCAATACGGGGTCGTTTTCATTGTCAGGCTCCACAACCTCGCAGATCGACCCGCCAGTATCACAGATAAAATTATCATATTTATAAAGGGTTTGCGCCCGATTTATAAAGTGTCCCGTATCGCTTAGCGCGTTGATCTCGGCAATGCGGTGCTGGCTTTGCCGGTGCATATAATCCTCGAACGTCAGCCCGCCCAGATCTGGGTTGCCCGGCTTGCCCAGATAGGTCGAAAGCGGGGCCAGATTGTCGAAGGATATATTCGAGGAAATATCGATACTGTCCGTGCGCAGCAGTTCCGCCAGAAACGGATTTTTCATCGCCTCGCGTTTGAAATTATCAACGATGAATTCGCCCATGTAACGGGTGCCGATGCGGTAATCGACGTTGTAGTGAAACCAGTGCCCATCGCGGCGCAGGATATTGGCGACATGGGTTTTGCCAAGGCCGGACATGCCAAACAGCGCCACACGCTTGTGGGCAGCGTTGTTCCAGTCGTCTGCGGAATTATAGAACATGGTCGCAATCCGTGAATTATTCTTTGTTCCTAGGTAGATTGCAGGGCGGCAGGGGTCAACCGCTCTGGGAATAACGGATGTTCAGATAGTTGGCGGCAAAGATCAGCGCGGCACCGGCAAAGACGTAGATATCCAGCGCCTCGCCGTAGAAAACTGCGCCAACCACGGCAATCAGCGGCAGGCGGGCGAAATCCAGCGGCACGACGGTGCTGGCAGGCGCAATGGACAGGGCTTTGGTCAGGCAGAAATGCGCGATCAGACCGGCCAACCCGATCCACAGCAACCAAGGCCAGATCGCGGCGGATGGCATGTGTATTTCCCCGTCATATCCTGCCGCAACCAGCCCCATCACCGATTGCATCACCACCAGCCAGAACAGGATGCCGGTCAGGGATACATCGCGGGTCAGCCGTTTGGTGAATATGCTGGTGGTGGCAAAACACACAGCCGCCAGCGCGGCCGCAGCCACGCCCCAGTTCAGGGTCTCGGCCCCGGGGCGGGTGATGATCAGAATGCCGACAAATCCAAGGGCTGTGACCATCAGGCGAAACGGCGTCAGACGTTCACCCAGCAGCAGGGGCGACAGCAACACCACCCACAGGGGCGAGGTGAATTCCAGCGCAAACACCTGCGCCAGCGGGATCACGGTCAGGGCGAAATACCACAGGGACTGGCCTGCGAAATGGGCAATATTGCGCAGCAAATGTGTGCCGATACGATACAGGTTTATCTGCGGCAGGGTGCCGGTCATTGCCGCCACTCCGGTCACAATGAAAATGCCAATGACCGAGCGGTAAAACAGCAGCTCGAAGGTATCCAGTTCCGCGCTGACAGTGCGTCCCGCCACGGCCAGTGATGAAAACGACAGGATCGCCCCGATCATCCATATGGCAGCGCGCGCGGTGGTGGACATCAGGGGATTTCCACAATCTGGTAATGTCGTGGAATACCCTTTGTCACCTTGGCCCAGTTCGTCGCACCGGCCCGTTTTTGATGCGCGTCAAAGCTGTTGCGGTCTGCAAACACTTCGGCCACATCAAACCGCCCGTCCACCTCGGATGAGGGGGTGACATCAAAGCTGATACAGCCCGTTTCCGCGCGGGTCAGCCGGATATGTTCGGGCAGGGCGGCACTGACTACGGCCAGACGATCGGCAGGCACATCAATATAGCCTGTAAGCTGTATCTTCATGGTTTTTGTCCCTGTGCATCTTTGTTCCGGAAATATCCCCGCCGGAGGCATAAAAGTTAAATGGCGGAACATAAGAGATTCTATGCGCTTTGCGCGAGGATATTTATGGAACAAAGATTAAGCAATCAGTAACCATTATCTGCGAAATTGAGTCTTGCGGAACAGGCGGGGACGCCGATGGCCGTGAACGAAGATGACACCCTGGCCCTAGGATTGGTCAGGGTGTTTTTCGTTTACTCCCACTCGATCGTGCCGGGCGGTTTGGACGTAATATCATAGGTCACGCGATTGATGCCCTCGACCTCGTTGATGATCCGCGTTGCGGTTTCGCCAAGGAAGTCGTGGCTGAACGGATAGTAATCCGCCGTCATCCCGTCCACCGATGTCACCGCCCGCAGCGCGCAGGCGAAATCGTAGGTCCGCCCGTCGCCCATCACACCGACCGTGCGCACGGGCAGGATGGCGACAAAGGCTTGCCAGATCTCATCGTATAGCCCGTGTTTGCGGATCTGGTCGATGTAGACTGCATCGGCCTTGCGCAGGATCTCCAGCTTCTCGCGAGTGATTTCGCCGGGGCAGCGGATCGCCAGGCCAGGACCGGGGAAGGGGTGGCGGCCGATAAAGGATTTGGGCAGGCCCAGTTCAACACCCAGCGCGCGCACCTCGTCCTTGAACAATTCGCGCAGGGGTTCGACCAGTTTCAGGCCCATCTTTTCTGGCAGGCCGCCGACATTGTGATGGCTTTTGATCGTCACAGAGGGGCCGCCGGAAAAGGAAACGCTTTCGATCACATCGGGATACAGCGTGCCTTGGGCCAGAAACTTGGCCCCGCCCACTTCGCCCGCGTGTTTCTGGAACACATCGATAAACAGTTTGCCGATAATCTTGCGCTTTGTTTCCGGATCGGAAACGCCGTCCAGTTCGCCCAGAAACAGCTCGCGTTCGTCCGCATGGATCAGCGGCATGTTGTAATTGTCGCGAAACATCTCGACGACTTCTTCGGCCTCGTTCTGGCGCAGCAGCCCGTGGTCAACGAAAACGCAAGTTAATTGATCACCAATCGCTTCGTGGATCAGCACTGCAGCAACCGAGGAATCAACGCCGCCGGACAGCCCGCAGATCACTTTGGCATCGCCCACCTGTTCGCGGATTTTGCGGATGGCCTCTTCACGATAGGCGCCCATGGTCCAGTCGCCGGTGAACCCCGCCAGCCGGACAAAGTTTTCATACAGTTTGGCACCGTTCGGGGTGTGGTGCACCTCGGGGTGGAACTGCACCGCGAAAAAATTGCGCGAAGGATCAGCGGTGATCGCATAGGGCGCGTTGGGCGAGGTGCCGTAGACCTTGAAACCGGGCGCGATTTTGGAAACGTGGTCGCCGTGGCTCATCCAGACCTGTTCGCGATCATCGTCGGCGGTGAACCAGCCATCTAGAAGCGGCAGGCGTTCGGTCGTTGGCGTCACATAGGCGCGGCCGAATTCGGCGGTGCCGTGGCCGGTTTCGACCTGTCCGCCCAGCATCTGCATCATCACCTGCTGGCCGTAACAAATGCCCAGCACCGGCACACCCATCGAAAACAGGCTTTCGGGCGGACGCGGTGAGCCCGCATCAATCACGCTGTTGGGGCCGCCCGACAGGATCACGGCCTTTGGCGCGAATTCGGCCAGAAAGGCATCGGTGACCTTGTTGAACGGATGGATTTCGCAATAGACATTCAATTCCCGCAAACGGCGTGCAATCAGCTGCGTCACTTGCGAACCAAAGTCGATGATAAGAAGGCGGTCATGTGTAATATCTGTCATGGTTTGGCAATAGGCGGCAATCGCGTAATGATCAAGCGCGGCGATGTCGCTTTCGCCTCTTATTGGCCGGATTTCGGGGATGAGGGGCGGCAAGGATCGCATAAGAATGACCCCTAGAAGATTTTTTCGGGGAATCGCGAGATGACAGAACAAAGAACAAGACGGCGGGCACGGGGCGGTGGTGGTGCCGCGCGGCGGGCGGAACGCACGGCGGTGCGGATCGAGGCGGCGAAATATATCGAGCGCAAGATCCCCAATCTGGAGATGCTGAGTGAAGAAGCGCTGCAAACCATCGAGCGCAATGCCGAAACCGTGCTGGAAGAGGTCGGCGTAAATTTTGTCGATAACCCCAAGGCGCTGGAAATCTGGCGCAAGGCCGGTGCGACGATTGATGGCGAACGGGTGCGTATCCCGCGCGGGCTGGCCCGCAAGCTGTGCGAAACGGCGCCCTCGAAATTCACCCAGCACGCCCGCAACCCCGAACGCAACGTTGAAATCGGCGGTGATTCACTGGTGCTGGCACCGGTATACGGCCCGCCCTTTGTGCGCGACGCCGCTGGCGGGCGGCGTTATGCGACGATGGAGGATTTCACCAAATTCGTGAAACTGGGCTATATGTCGAAATATCTGCACCATTCCGGTGGTACGGTGTGCGAGCCAACGGATGTGCCGGTGAACAAGCGGCATCTGGATATGTTGCTGACGCATATGCTCTATTCGGACAAGCCCTTTATGGGGTCAGTGACCGAACCGTCACGGGCACAGGATTCGGTGGAAATGTGTGAAATCCTGTTCGGTAAGGATTTCGTGCAGGAAAACACGGTGATGACCTCGCTGATTAACGTCAATTCACCGCTGACTTTTGATTCCATCATGATGGGCGCGATGGAGATTTACGCGCGCAACAATCAGGCCTGCATCCTGTCGCCATTCATTGTCGGCGGGGCGATGTCACCGGTTTCGGTGATGGGCACGCTGACACAGGTTCTGGCCGAGTGTCTGGCAGGCATCGCCTATAGTCAGTTGATCCGTCCCGGTGCGCCGGTGATTTTCGGCTGTTTCGTGACCTCGATCGACATGAATTCGGGGGCGCCGACCTTTGGCACGCCAGAAGCTACACAAATCCTTAACGGGGCAGGGCAACTCGCACGGCGTCTTAACCTTCCGTTCAGGTCTGGTGGCGGGTTGTGTGGCTCGAAACTGCCCGACGCGCAGGCGGCTTATGAAACCGCGCATACCCATAATGCCGCGCTGTTTGGCGGGGTGAATTTCATGCTGCATGCCTGTGGCTGGCTGGAAGGCGGATTGGTGGCCAGTTTCGAGAAATTCGTGATGGATGCCGATCAACTGGGCATTCTGCACCGTCTGGCAGAAGGCGTGCCGACGGATGAAAACGCACAGGCAATGGGGGCCATTGCCGAGGTCGGACCAGGGGGGCATTATCTGGGCTGCGAGCATACACAAAGCAATTTCAAGGATGCGTTCTGGCATACCGATCTGCTGGATTACAAACCGTTTGAAACCTGGGAAGAAGAGGGCGCGCGTGATACTGTTGCACTGGCCTCGGCACGGGTTGCAAAACTGTTGGCTGATTACCAGCAACCCGCGCTGGACCCTGAAATTACACAGAAATTACAGGCCTACGTCCAGGC
>WGBJ01000439.1 GCA_015494385.1 Marinosulfonomonas sp. | reverse complement strand
CTATAATTCCACGGCATCAACTTATCCAGCCTGTTGATCGTAATGCTCGAAGCGCCTGACGGGGCAACGATCGCCGAGATCGCCAAGGCTACAAATTGGCTGCCACACACAATTCGTGGAGCCATGTCAGGCGCGTTGAAAAAGCGGCTTGGGCTTGCCATCACCTCCGAGAAAGTCGAGGGGCGCGGTCGAACCTACAAAATCGCATCCTGACCCATGCCATTCATTACCGCTGCCGCTCCATCGGGGCGGCGGTTTTCCGTTTGCCCATACGAACCCTGATCGCCTCGAATACCCGCCGCAGCGTGAACGATCTGGCGATACTCACCACGGTGAATACCAAACCAAGTTTCAGGTTCTGGGTCAGCGTTGTCTGCAAACCAAACACCGGAAACACCAGCATCTGCGTGGCCACGGCCACCCCGTAACCCACCACGACGTTGGCGAAGGCTTCCACCAGCGACATGATGTGCGATTGTTTCATTGTGCCACCCCGTCATCCATTGAACCGAGCCGCAAGAATTCTGAACGCATGTGCTGCAACCAGGGGGACCACGCCGTTACCGCAAAGTCGAAGCCGGTCCACCCTGTGGGCCAGCCCATCAGCGCCTCGACGAAGGCTGGGTTCAAGCTGCGGCGCTGATCCGAGGTAGTCTCGCCAGCCTGCGAGATCGTCAGGGCCTGGCGGGAATACACGGCAAAATTCGCCAGTTGATCCATATGGTTGCGCGCCGGTGGCTTCTGTTTCACATGCTCGGGGCTGTTGGTGCCCTTCCAATCCCGCGCCAGTGGCGTCGGCCACAGCGAGTGGTGCGACCACATCCCCGCCACATGGGTCAGATCGGCAGAGCGGCGGTTGCCCCCGCTCGGCTTGCAGCCGTCGCTCGCCATTGGCGTCGGCCAGTCCCGCGCCATCCGGTCCAGCCCCTTTTCGTTCTTGCGCGCTCCACCCCGCGTTCGGAAACTGTCGGTCTGGGGCGTGGGCCACATCGCCGCCTTGGTAGCCAAGTTCATCCCGTGTTTGCCGGCCAGTTGCGACGGCGTTGGTTTGGTCTGCCGGTTCTCGTTCGCGCTGGCCCTTGGCGTCGGCCAGTTGGTTTCGCCTGGCGAGGATGACCAGCCGCTGGCGCTTGTGCGGCGCGCCGACTTCTGCCGCTGTAAACAATCCTTCCGTAACGCCGTAGCCCAAGCTTTCCAGCTCGCCTCTGACCTCGCGATAACCGATGTTGAGATGATTGGCGACGTTTTCCAGAAACACCCATTCGGGCTCACAATCCCCGATGATTCGTGCGAAATGCGGCCATAGATGGCGGGGATCCTCCGCGCCCTGGCGCTTCCCCGCGACCGAGAACGGCTGGCACGGATAGCCGCCAGTGAGGATATCCACCGTTCCGCGCCACGGGCGGCCGTTGAAGGTGGTGATGTCGTCCCAGACAGGTGCTTTATCCAGGGCCGCGTCTTCCATCCGCGCCACGAGGGTGGCCGCAGCATAGCTTTCCCGCTCGACGTAACAGACAGTTCGATACCCGGGGCATGCGATGGTGAGGCCAAGGTCGATCCCGCCAGCTCCGGCGCAGAGGGACAGGCCGAAGAACAGGTCTGCGGCTCCGGAAGCGTTTCCGGAGGGATGTAGAGCCAACTCATGCATGCCTCAGCGCGGATTTTGCGCCAGATCGGCGAAGGTTTGATCTGTGCCGTCCAGCTTGGCTTGTTGCCCCGTAAACTTTTGCCAGCGTTCGATAATCACATCGACATATTTCGGGTCGAGCTCCAGCAATGCGGCCTTGCGCCCCGTGTTTTCAGCTGCAATCAGGGTCGTGCCGCTTCCGCCGAACGGGTCAAACACAAGGTCGCCCTTGCGGCTGGAATTCTGAATGGCGCGTTCCACAAGGCTGACCGGCTTCATGGTCGGGTGCAGATCATTTTTGGTCGGGCGGTTGATGTTCCATACATCGCCCTGATCACGCGCGCCGCACCAGCGGCGTTTCACACCTTCGGGCCAGCCATAAAGGATTGGCTCGTATTGGCGCTGGTAGTCGGACCGACCCAGCGTGAACCGGTTTTTGGCCCAGATCACAAAGGTAGACCAATGGCCGCCTGCCTTGGTGAAGGCGGCTTGCAACGTGTGCAATTCGCTCGAAGACATGCAGATGTAAACCGCGCCATTGGTATGGGTGTTGATCAGCACGCAGGCATCATAAAGAAACTGGCCAAACGCATCGCCAAGGGCATCGTTCTTGATCCGACGCCCCTTGCCAGCCTGTTCGGCCCCTGCGCCTCCGGCATAATCGACGTTATAGGGCGGGTCGCAAAAACAGAAATTTGCCTTGGCATCCGCCAGCACCCGCTCGACGTCGGTGGCCACTGTGGCATCACCGCAAAGCAGCCGGTGATTGCCAAGCACCCAAAGGTCCCCCGGTCGGCTGACCGGATCCTCGGGTGGTTCGGGAATGTCATCCTCACCGTCCGTGTCGGTTTCGTCATCGAGGCCGGACAGCAACGCATCCAGTTCGCCATCATCGAACCCGATCAGCGACAGGTCGAAATCCTCCGACGCCAGCAATTGCAGCTCCTCGGACAAAACGATTTCATCCCACTCTCCAAGCTCGGTCAGCTTGTTGTCGGCGATCCGGTAGGCGCGGCGTTGTTCATCCGTCAGATGCCCCAGTACGATCACCGGTGCTTCCTTCAACCCCAGTTGCTCGGCGGCCAGCACCCGACCGTGGCCCGCGATCAACTCACCGTCGTCCGCGACGAGACAAGGCACGGTCCAGCCGAACTCGGCCATGCTGGCGGCAATCTTGGCAACCTGGTCCGCGCCGTGCATTTTGGCGTTGCGGACGTAAGGTTTCAGGCGGTCGAGCGGCCAATGCTCGATCGCGTCAGGGGCGAAGCTGAGGGTCATATTGGGTTTTCTGTGATCTCTGAAGGGTGCCGGTGGATTCCGGCGGGTGGACTCCGCTGCCGGAATCCAACTGGATTTTCCGGACCCCGAGGGTCCACATGGAAGCCACCTGTAACGGGCGGCTAACGCTTTGTTTTATTGATCATTACTGTGGGCGGTCGCGAAACTGGACTCCGGGTGGCTTCCCAAAATTTTCGCCCTGTCGCTAGCAAACTTGCGCGCCTAGCCCCCCCGTATACGTTTTGCACAGGAAGGGACCCGTACAAATCGGTGGGGTTCGTGTGTCAGGTTTGATTGACCAATCGGCCGTCCACCCAACTCTCTCGCGATTATGCCCAATTTGTAGCGTCTAAAACCGGATGTGTCACGCGTTTCGGTGTACACCCGAAAATTGTACCGCAAACACGATTTTCCTTGACAGGCACCCCGAGAAAATCACCCTGCGAGATGTGCACGAACCCATTCGGCAAGCGCTGTTTCTTCCAGATCACCAGCCGCCAAGGACATGATCACGTCATACTTTTCCCCGGCTGTTGCAACCAGCGCCGCGCCGTTCAGCTTCAGAAACAGCCGCATCACGATCAGGGCTGTGCGCTTGTTGCCATCGGCAAACGGATGGTTGCGCGCAATACCAAAACCATAGGCGGCCGCCAGTTCGGCAAGGTCGGGCGGCGGGTTGCCATAGGTCAGGCGGTTGCGGGGCCGATCAAGGGCCGAGGCCAGTGCGCCCGCGTCCCGCACACCTTCCGCCCCGCCGTGTTCCGCGAGTTGCCGCCGGTGGATCGCCTCAACAACATCGGCGCGCACCCAGACAGGCTCGGGCGTCATTCAGCCAGCTTCTTCAAAACGTCGCGATCCTCGCGCATGATCTCCTCGGCCGCATCCATCTGGACCGCAAAGGCGGGGTCATAGGGGGTCAACTCGATCCCGCCCGGGGTTTCGACCGCATAGAGCCGGTCGCCGCGCTGCACCCGCAGCCGGGCCAGCAGGTCTTTGGGCAAAACAACCCCGACGGAATTTCCGATACCGGTGAGTTTCAGGCTGGTCATGGCACTCTCCTTCAATGATAGGTTATAATAGGTGTTATAACAAAACAATTCAACCATCCACAATGCTACCGGATCCGCAGGTCGGTTCTGGCCCGTTTGATCACAAAATCCATGGACCGCCGTATGGGTGGCACACGGCCATTGAGCCGCCAGACGATCACTGCAAGCCCGAACTGCCACCGGCGGGTCGCTGCTGTGCGGGATAGGCCGAACTCCCAGCAAATCGGTTTCCACGCCTTGCCATTGGCGCGCGCCCAGGCCAGCTTTGCATCGTCAACCTCCAACCAGCGCAGCCACAGCATCGCCTCGTCGGCCTCGGTGATCATACGCGGGCTTGGCCGAGGCTTTCGCATTTTTGGCTCTTGGCCAACCTGATCGGCAAAGCTGTATTGGTAGTCAGGCCACGCGTTGAAATGCCCCTGTGGCTTCACGCCCGGCATCTGTCGCATGACGTCAGCCGCCAGCTCCAGCCGGTCCTGCACACGAGCAATTGTCCAGCTGGTCATCGTGATACCTCGCTGCTTTCAGGTCGTTTGCCATACAGTTTCTCGCCGAGCTGGCGCACGAGTTCCCGTTCCGGCCAAGTCAGCCGGTCATCATCGAGTGCCACCGCCAGCAACCCCTGTTCCTTCCAGCCCTCGCGCTTGACCTGATCTGGGTTGCGACGGGTGCCACCGTAACCGCGCGGCGTAAACCTCATCCCGTTCATGCCATGCCTCTTTTCGTTTCCAGCGCCCAGTGCAGGATGGCGATAGCGTCGGCCTCGTTGTCATCTGCTGGGTGGTAGCCTTTGGCCCGAGCAGCTTCGATCATCATGGCCTTGCTGGCATTGCCCTTGCCGGTGGCGGATTTCTTGATTGTTCCAACCGGGACTCCGCCGTAAGGAATGCCGTGAAGCTCCGCCCAAGCGGTCAGCGTGGCCATCAGCCCGCCATAAACGTGTGCGGCATCGGTGCCAGCGTGGCGTCGGACCTCCTCGAACCAGATGGTTGCGACCGGCCCCGCGAGCTGGTCCAACTCGGTCAGCCAGTTCTGAAACCGTAGATACCGCATGCCACCACCGTCATACCGGCTGGGACGAAAGCAGACTGTTCCACTGGTGATCAGCCCGTCATGCCCCCGCACAGCCCATCCCGTGGTGGTGCCAAGATCGAGGGCAAGGATAGCTCCGGAGGTTCGGGGGCGGTTGGTCGACAGCAAGACGCCGTGAGCGTCGATAACAGGGGGGTCCAGATCGGATTTGTTCATAAAAGGGTTCCTTTTGGGTTTTGGGTTTGGGGATAATGAATGCGGGACCGATGCTTGAAGGTTCCACCTGCCATCATCGGTAAACGGCTGCTGCACATCGTACGCGCGAACACTCCATACGTATGGGAAGTGGGCCAAACCTGCTGGTTGGCCCCCCATACGTAGTATGGGGGTATCAACACCTAACTGTTCAGAGAGGAGTATCCCCTTGTTATTAAATGAAAAATCAAGAGGCCGAAGTCTTCGGAGAAGAGTTCGGGACCTAACTCTTATTTTCCCGTAACCCATTGATTTCATTGAATGCACTGTTAGCTCACACATAAGAGTCAGGCCTCACTCATATGAGTTGGGTCGTCATTCAGACCGTCCGGATAGACCCAGACCGCCGGATTTTCGACCTCGAGACAGACCCCGGACTGCGGGCATTTGTAGTGGCTGGGGTGTACCGGTCTGGCGGATTGCAAAACCTCGCCGGTCGTCGGATCAATCTTTTCACCAATACAGAATTCCATACCTTCGACACAGAGATATCCGAACCGCGATCGTGTCTTCGGAAACCCGAATGCCGAAGCATCGCGCAAGAATTTCACAAATCCCTTGGTCGACAGGACACTCAGACGTTCGCGGATGGTATGCTTGCTGCCCAGGCCTGCCTTGTTTTCGAAAGTTTCAGCCAGCTGCATCGTTGTATAGAGACGTCCAGCCCCCGCTTCATCCAACAAAATGCCAAGGATTATGTCGTGTTTCCTGAGCCGCTCGGCGTCATGTTTCGCGCCCACATCCTTGCGCACAAGGCGCTCGTTCATCGGGTTCAGTTCGACCCACTGGCCCTTGACCTTGTCGATCAGCTTTGAGGGCAAGGCCGGTCCGTTGCGCAAT
>WGBJ01000438.1 GCA_015494385.1 Marinosulfonomonas sp. | reverse complement strand
TGTCTACACCGCCCGCATCCTTGTCACCCGCGACAAACAGGTGGTGGATGTATTCGAAACCGAACTGGATATTCACAAGGTCGGGCTGGAACGCTGGCTCTATAATCTGGCGCATGAAAATGCGCTGTATTACGGGTTGATGTCGCTGTTCATCGCGATTGCCGCCGGTTGGACCGCTTCTGCTGTCTTCAGCTACTTCAAACGCTAGCACCTGTTTTTTTTCAAAGAAAACAGTCCGAAATCTTTGCAAGATTTCGGGCCGTGTTCAACCGCGCCCGATCAAAGGCATCTTGGTTGCCATAAGCGTCATAAACTGCACATTGGCCGACAGCGGTAATTCCGCCATTTGCAACACTGCATCCGCCGCAATCCCGACATCCATCATCGGCTGAACCGGCACATCCGGATTGGCCTTTAACGCCCGCGCGTTCAACTGGTCCAGCAGCTCGGTCTGCGCATTGCCAATGTCGATCTGCCCGCAGGCAATATCGAACGGTCGCCCGTCCAGACTTAGTGTTTTGGTCAGCCCCGTGATGGCGTGTTTGGTGCTGGTATAACCCACCGATCCGGGCCGTGGCGCATGGGCTGAAACCGATCCGTTGTTGATGATCCGCCCGCCCATCGGATCCTGCCGCCGCATCTGCGCAAAAGCAAACCGCGCCGCCAAAAACATTCCCGTCAGGTTCAGGTCCACCACTTGGCGCCATTCATCCACCGATATTTCGTCAATCAACCCCGCAGGCCCGAATGTGCCCGCGTTGTTGAACAACACATCCACCCGCCCCGTGACCGCAACGAATTCATCAAACGCAGCCTTTAGCGCCACTTCGTCCGTGACATCGGCTGGCAACACATGCGCTGCCGGATGTCCCGCCGCAACCACCTCCAATGCCTCTGGTCGCCGGGCAATCAACCCGACCTGCCATCCGTCCTTTAGAAACACCTTGGCGGTGGCAGCACCAATGCCGGAACTTGCGCCAGTGATCACAATCGTCTTGCTCATTCTTCGCCTCCGTCCAGTTTCAGCGGTGCAGGGGCGACCACCAGATCATCCACCCGCAGCGGCCCAGTCGGCCGCGCCAGCATGTTGCGCGTCACCCAGAACAGCCGCTTTTCCGCCCGCGTGATCGCCACATAGGCCAGCCGTTTCCACAGCGCCTGCCCGGCCTCAACCCGCCCCATCCGCGCGGCAATCGCCAGATCGGGGGCAAACACCTGCACATCTTCCCATTGCGACCCCTGCGCCTTGTGGATCGTCACAGCCGAGCCATGCAAAAACGCTGCCCCCATGCGCGCGGCAAAGGGGATGAACGGCTCGTCCTCGTCCGGCAATTCGATCTTGATGATCGAGGCAGCCGAGACCTGCGGATCCTCGGCCCCGATCACATGCAGGCGCGAAAATCCTGCCTTGCGACCCGGCCCCAGATAGATCACCTGCGCCCCCTTGATCAGCCCGCGGGCCTCAAGATCAATGCGCTTCTTGCGATGTTTCAGGGGCAGCTCGATCCCGTCGCAAATCAGCGGCTCGCCCGCCAATAATTCATCCGGCGGCGCGCCAAACGCGCCACGAAACGCCTGTATCAATCGCACCCGCGTTTTGTTGGTCCAGACCAGAACGGGCGAGCGCGCCATCATGTCCGCCTCGACCCGCCGCGCAAAGACCACGCGATCATCGCGTTTTGAGGCATCCTCGACCATCCGTTCAAAATCATGGAATTGCAGGCTTTCGTCGCTTAGCGCATGGGCCAGATCAAGGATCGGATTATCGGCGTCCTGCCGGTGGATACGATGCAGCACCAGCTTTTGTTTGCCTTTGAAATTGTCAAACACCATCTCGCCGGATTGACCAACCGGCGCTAACTGCGCCGGATCGCCAAACAGCACCAGCGTCGGGAATATTTCCTTCAAATCGTCCAGCTGATAACTGGTCAACATCGAGCTTTCGTCAACAAACCCGATGTCCATCGGCTCGTCCCGCCGTTTCCAGCCGATGATAAAATCCGACCCGCGCAAACCCGCCGCAGCCAGCGCACCGGGGATCGATTTGTTGCTGGCATAAAACAGCGCCGCACGGTCCAGCGCGGCCTCGGTCAGCCCTTCGATTTCAGGCTTTTCACCCTGTCCGGCCAGCCATTCGGCGATCTTTTCGTACTCGGGGTCATAGAGCGGCGTATACAAAATACGGTGGATCGTGGTCGCCGGCACGCCGCGATTGCGCAACACGCTGGCGGCCTTGTTGGTGGGGGCCAGAATGGCCAGCGTGCGCTTGTCTTTGCGCTTCTTGCTCTCGTAATCGCCTGAAATCGTCTCGACGCCCGCGTCTTCCAGCGCCTGATACAGTTGCGCCAGCAACAGGGTTTTGCCCGAGCCCGCCTTGCCGACCACGGCCAGAACATGATCGCGCCCGTCGGCCTGCGGGGTCAGGATAGTGTTGTCCAGATCAACACCCGCGCCCAGCAACACGTCGCTGATACGGTCATAGGCTTCGGCCTGATCATCGGAAAATGTAACGGCGGGCAAGGTCATATCGCGACCCTATATCGGGGTGACATGCGTGGCCAGAGCCGAAATGCCGACCCAAGCCGTAGGGTGGGCAATCTTTGCCCACCACTGCCGAACGCCTACGCCTCCAGCGCATCCTCCAAGGTCCGCAACCCCGTTGTCGGCGCCTGAACCAGCACCGCCATATTGCCCGGCTTGTGCTCGTTCTTCCACATCTTCATATGCGCCGCCGGAATTTCATCCCACGGGAACACCTCGGACATGGATGGATCCAGCCGCCGTTCCACCATCAACTGGTTCGCCGCTGCGGCCTGTTTCAGATGGGCAAAGTGCGACCCCTGCACCCGCTTCTGGTGCATCCACAAATAGCGCGCATCCATCGTCAGGTTATAGCCTGTGGTGCCGGCACAGATCACCACCATGCCGCCCTTTTTGCAGACAAAAACCGAAGCCGGAAAGGTTGCTTCGCCGGGGTGTTCGAACACCATGTCGACATTCACACCCTTGCCGGTAATGTCCCAGATCGCCTTGCCGAATTTGCGCACCTCGCCGAACCATTCCTTGTATTCGGGCGTGTTCACAATCGGCATCTGGCCCCAGCAATTGAAATCCTTGCGGTTCAAAACACCCTTGGCGCCCAGCCCCATCACGAAATCGCGCTTGTCCTCGTTGGAAATCACGCCAATCGCGTTGCCGCCCGCCGTGTTGATCAACTGGATCGCAAAGGACCCCAGACCACCGGACGCGCCCCAGACCAGCACGTTCTGACCCGGCTTCAATTCATGTGGGTGATGGCCAAACAACATCCGGTAAGCGGTGGCCAGTGTCAGTGTGTAACAGGCGCTCTGCTCCCACGTCAGGTGCTTTGGCCGTGGCATCAACTGTTGCGACTGAACCCGTGTGAATTGCGCGAATGAGCCATCCGGTGTTTCATAGCCCCAGATTTTCTGGGTCGGGGAAAACATCGGATCGCCCCCGTTGCATTCCTCGTCATCGCCGTCGTCCTGATTACAGTGGATCACCACCTCGTCACCGACCTTCCAGCGCGTAACCTTGTCGCCCACCTTCCAGACGATGCCCGAAGCATCCGACCCCGCAATATGGTAATCGGCCCCATGCACGTCAAAGGTGGAAATCGGCGTGCCCAGCGCGGCCCAGACGCCGTTGTAGTTCACCCCGGCGGCCATCACCAGAACCAGCACCTCGTGGCTGTCGATTTCCGGCACTTCGACCACTTCCTGCAACATTGCCTTGTCCGGATCGCCGTGGCGTTCGCGGCGGATTGTCCACGCGTACATTTTCTTGGGCACATAGCCCAGCGGCGGGATTTCCCCGATTTCATACAGGTCCTTTTCAGGGGCATCGTAAGGGGCGATTTCAGGATGGGTTGCAGCAGTCATAAAAGCCTCCAAAGCCAAATCCGTGGCGCAGAATCAACACCACCGTTCACTAGGTGAGATATGATCGACCGCGCAATATTGCAATCACAAACAGGGGTTATTTTGTAATTTTCTAACCCTGTGGATTTTCCTGTGCCTGCCTGATCAGATGCGCAATCGAGTTGGCATAGTATTGCAATGCCGGTTTTTCTTCGGTGTTTACACTATATTGCCCGTCCTGTTCGCTTAACATCCTGCGTTTGGTCAACAGGGTCAGGCCGAATTCGGTGGCATAGTCCAGACTGTCACGCGGCACATGGATATGGGCGCCGTTGGCTTCCAGCCAGTTGGCCAGTTCGTTCACCTGCGTGGCCACCTGCTCGCCTGCCATCGGCTCCTCTGCCGCCAGCAACACCGTTGCCACCATCGGCACCGGCAACACCGGCACCACCTCGCGCACGCGCTCCATCACCTTTTCGGCCACGCATTCGGTTACATTGTCAGGGCAGGTTTTCACAAATTCCTTCAGGCTGACCGGATCACCAAAACTGACCGAGGCATAGCCGAAACGATGGTAGCGCCCCGTGATCCGGAACCAGATCTGTCGTGCGATCCAGCCCAGCATTTTGAACAGGCTAAAGCGGAATTTGCGATTGCCCGCATCCGCCGCCGACATCAGCACGCGGTCCTCAAGCACACGGTCGTAGTTCAGCGCCACCGGCACGAACACCACATCACGCGCACCTTCGGGATCAAAATCGGACACCACATAGTTCAACAGCCCCAGCTTGGGCGTGCCCACCGTGCCATCCAGACTTAACCCGCCTTCGGGAAACACCGCCTGCGTCACCCCGCCCGCTGTGGCCAGTTGCACATAGCGTGCCAGCACGCGGCGGTATAACGGGTTGCGCGATTTTCGGCGGATGAAATAGGCTCCCATCGCCCGGATCAGGTGTTTCAGCGGCCAGACCTGCGCCCATTCGCCAACGGCATAAGACAGGGCCGAACGTTCAGCCGCCAGATAGGTGACCAGCACATAGTCCATGTTCGAGCGGTGGTTCATCACGAAAATCACCGTCGCGTCCTTGTCGATCGCCTCGATCGCGGCCTCATTAAAATGGCCCAGCCGCACCCGATAGAGCGTCCGGCTCAGCCAGCGGGACAACCGCATGGCAATGCCAAAATAGATCGACGCGCTGAAGGATGGCACAATTTCCTTGGCGTAACGGCGCGCGTCCTCGAACGCCACGTTTTCCGGCACCCCTTCGGTGCGGGCGTGTTCGGCAATCGCCTCGGCCACCTTGGGATCATAGATCACCCGCTGGATCATATCGTGGCGACGGGCCAGTTTGAACGGCTCGATCGGGCGGTCCAGTTTGGTGTTCACCCGGGCGACGACCTTCTCCATCCGGCGGCGAAAGAACCAGCGCACGGACGGCACCAACACCCGTTCCAGCGCCGCAAAGGCGGCAAAACCGACAATCAGCACCAGTATCCAGAGGGGGACTTCGACAACCCTGTTCATACCTCACAGCCTTTCAGGAAAACCCGCACAGGTCCAGAGTGTTCTGAATGACGCAAAAACGGTTTGTTCTCGTTTTACAGGCTTGATTTACACCCCCGTTTTCGCTCAATATTTGCATGCAAATGAAAGGGAAGACCAATGAGAGTATTTAAATTTGTATCTTTCGCGCTGCTGGCGCTAACCCTCCTTTTTACGAGTGCATCTACAGTATCCGCCCTGGACCGCCGCGTCCGGATTGTGAATAACACCGGTTATACCATCGTTCGTTTTTATGGCTCGAACAAAGGGTCTGACTCATGGGAAGAAGACATTCTGGGAGAAGATGTTTTGCCATCCGGATCCTCGGTTAGAATCAACTTTGATGATGGTAGTGGCTATTGTAAATTTGATTTCAAGGCCGTGTTTGATGATGGTGACGTTCTGGTTAAAAAGAACATCAACATCTGCAAAATCGGTACCTTTACCTACAACTAGGGCTATTTAGCCTCCCGAAAACAAACAACAGCGCAGATAAATGCGCTGTTGTAACCGACAAGTCGAGCGTAATTATATTCCCGCAACTTTCCCCCTTGCGTAATATTCTTACCTTTGCGAAAACATGCGCAGCGTAATCTTGAACAAGGCCGCCGCCCATGTCCGCATCCAACACCCCCCGCCCGTGGCTGTTCCGCACCTATGCGGGCCATTCGACCGCCGCTGCGTCAAACGCGCTGTATCGGGATAATCTGGCCAAGGGTCAGACCGGCCTGTCGGTGGCCTTCGATCTGCCCACCCAGACCGGATATGACAGCGACCATGTGCTGGCCAAAGGCGAGGTCGGCAAGGTCGGCGTGCCCGTCAGCCATCTGGGCGACATGCGCGCATTGTTTGCCGATATTCCGCTGGAACAGATGAACACCAGCATGACAATCAACGCCACAGCGCCATGGCTGCTCTCGCTCTATATCGCCGCGGCCGAGGAACAGGGCGCCGATGTCAGCAAACTGCAAGGCACGGTGCAAAACGACATCATCAAGGAATACCTTTCGCGCGGCACCTATATTTGCCCGCCCAAACCATCCCTTCGGATGATCACCGACATCGCCGCCTACACCCGCGAGCATCTGCCCAGATGGAACCCGATGAACGTCTGCTCCTACCACCTGCAAGAGGCCGGCGCGACACCGGAAGAGGAACTGGCCTTTGCACTGGCCACCGCCACCGCCGTGCTGGACGACCTGAAG
>WGBJ01000437.1 GCA_015494385.1 Marinosulfonomonas sp. | reverse complement strand
GGTTCAGCCCGACAATTTTCTTGATCAGGTTGCCCTTGGCCACCACAATATAAAGGCCGGTCATCATCAGAACGGTGAACAGCCAGTAATTCATATGGCCAAGGATGAAATCAAGCGTCGGCATCACCATTCCTCGTCACTGATGGCGGGGCGGCGGGATGCAAAAGCATAATAGATCGAGATCATAACGCCGGTTACCGTCACCAGCACACCGAATTCCACCACAAAAACACCCCAATGCTGGCCATGGGATGGATGATGTGGAGAAATGAATCTGTAATCGAGGAAGTTATACCCCAACAACAATGATATAACACCCGGAGAAGCATAGATCATCACCCCCAACGCCATCATTTTATGCGCCAGCCATGCGGGCAAAACCGCCTGCACTTTTTCCATGCCGTAAACGATGCCATAGAGGATAAACCCAACGGCCATGATCACCCCCGCCTGAAACCCGCCACCGGGTGAAAAATCACCGTGGAACTGCACATAAAGCGCGAACAGGATGATCGGGGCGACCAGCATTTTGGTCACAACACGCAGGATCAGGTGGTGGTGCATCAGCCAACCTCCCCTTCATCCTTGGGGTGCTTGCGACGACGGCGGCGCAGACCGGAAATCAGCATCAGCACCCCGACACCGGCCGTAAACACCACGGCGGTTTCGCCCATCGTGTCATAGCCACGATAGCTGGCCAGAATGTAGGTGACGACATTGGGGATATCCATGTCCTCGGGCCCGCGCTCCATATATTGCGCGGCCACGCCGACCTGTGCGGGGGCGTTGGCATCGCCGAAATGCGGCATGTCCAATGTGCCGTAAATGATTGCCGCGCCGGTGACGGTTACCACCAGCAGCGGAATCCACGGGGTGTGGACCGGTTTCTTTTCGATCCGCGATGTCAGGGTCAGGGTCGACAGCATCAGAACGGTGGAAATACCCGCGCCCACGGCGGCCTCGGTAAAGGCCACGTCGACGGCATCCAGTGTCACCAACAACATTGCCGACAACAGGCTGAACACGCCCGCCATCATGGTCACGCCAAACAGGCGACGCATTTTTACGATGGCAATGCCGGTGGCCACCAGCATAGTGAACAGGGACAGGTCGATGAACAGATCAAGCATCATCGTCCCCTTCCGGCTTTATCGGTTCCGGCTCGGCCCCTATCAACCCTTCCGCCTCGGGTGGGCGCAGGCCGGTGACAAGGGCGGCGTTGGCCACGGCGTGGGTGGATGTCGGGCCGGTGATAAACAGAAACACGCCGATGATCAGCAGTTTCACCGTCACCAGCGTTGGCCCCGCTTGCAGGCACATGCCGATCACCAGCAGGATCATACCCGCGGAATCCGTGATCGAGGCCGCATGCAGTCGCGACCAGAAATCGGGGAACCGAATGGTGCCGACCGCACCGATCACCACAAAGACCGAGCCCGAAACGATAAAAAACCAGCTAAGCAGGTTGATGATGATTTCCAGCGCGCTCAATGCCCGATCTCCCGATCTGTGGGGCGTTGGTGAACGTCCCCGATGGCGCGGTAGCGGAAATATTTCAGGATCGCGATGGTACCGACGAAATTGATCAGCGCATACAGCAGTGCGATATCCAGAAAATCGGGCCGCCCCGTCAGAAAGCCGATCACCCCGATGAACAGCACCGTATGGGTGCCGAATGAATTGACCGCCAGCACACGGTCATACAGTGTTGGCCCGGCATAAAGACGCACCAGAACCAGCACCATGGCAATAAACAACGCAAAGATCGCGAAAACAAACATCACGCGCCCCCTGCGGTTTCACAGGCCGTGATCCGCGCGTCCATATCGGCCAGCGCGTCAGGGTCGTCTTCGGAATAGGAAACCGCATGCACCAGAAAATGCCCGTCTTCGGTTTCGACCGTGATGGTGCCCGGTGTCAGGGTGATCGAATTGGCAAAGATCACCTGCCCGACATCGGTTTTCTGGGTATAGGGCGTTTTGAACAGATGCTGGCGGATCGGCATATCGCGGGCCAGAATAATCTTGGTCACAGCCCAGTTTGCACGGGCAATTTCCAGCATCAGCCAGGCCAGATATTTGGTGTATTTCACAGGCGCCAGCAGCAGATCGACCCGATCGCCATCCTGTGCGTCCATCCGGCTGGTGATAAAAAGCGTCAACAGCACAGAAGCCGCGCCCAACCCGATGATGAATGGCTCGAAAATACCGGACATCAACAGCCAAAGGGCGAAGAAAACAATCGCTATGCCAATGTTTCGCACCGATATCCCCCTTTGTTGTCCCGCCCTCGATCAGACACGCGGAGCCGGTTCGCTACAGATAGTATAAGCGAACGGGGGGCGCAATGATTTCTAGGGCGATATTGGCAGGAGTATTCTGCGGTGAACTGGCGCAGGACGTTTCCACTAAACCGGTTTAGTAGTTATTTTTTCGCATGTTGGAAAACCCGCCCGTTTGCTGTTCTGACGACCATTCGGTAAACCCATTACATGGATCAGTTTATTGCCCGCCTGCAAGCCTGCCGCCTATGCGCCGACCGTTTTGCGGCCACGGCCACGGCCCATCAGCCACGCCCCGTTGTCTGGCTGGACCCGCAGGCCCGTATCCTGATTGCAGGGCAGGCACCGGGCGCGCGGGTGCATGACTCGGGCAAGCCGTTTGATGACCCTTCCGGTGATCGCTTGCGTGATTGGCTGGGGGTGGATCGCAGCACCTTCTACGACTTGCAGAAATTCGCCTTTGCGCCGATGGGACTTTGTTTTCCGGGATATGACGCCAAAGGGTCGGACCTGCCGCCGCCCAAACTCTGTGCCGATACATGGCGCGATGACCTTATCCAGCATCTGACACAGGTCCGCCTGACCCTGCTGGTGGGTGGATACGCCCAGAAATGGCATCTGGGCAAAGCCGCCAGCGGCGGGGTTACCCGCACCGTTCAGGGCTGGCGCGACCATGCGCCCGATCTATTCCCCTTGCCCCATCCGTCATGGCGCAATACAGGCTGGATCAGGAAAAATCCGTGGTTTACAGCCGATTTGCTGCCGGCGCTGAAAACCCGTGTGAAAGAGGTTCTGGATGACTGACCCAACCCCGCTTGATACCGTCCACGCCGCGATGCAATCCGCCCCCGATGACGCCGCCCGGCGCCTGCGGTTCTTTGAACGGCTGGCCGATAGCGAATTGTTCCTGCTGCTGGAAACCGAGGCACAGGGGGATACCATAAAACCCGAAGTGTTCGAGGTGGACGGGGCAAAATACGTGCTGGTGTTTGATCGCGAGGAACGGTTGGCTGAATTTGTCGAAGGGATGGCCCATCATGCCACCCTGTCAGGGCGGGTCGCCGCACGGATGCTGGCAGGGCAAGGGATCGGGCTGGCAGTCAACCTTGGCGTAGCGCCATCGTCGATCCTGATACCGGCGGAGGCAATGGCATGGCTGGGTGAAATACTGGACGAAACGCCCGATGAAATTCAGGCCAGACCCGTCGCCTTTTCCGCCCCCGCAGGCATCCCCGAAACCCTGCTGACCGCGCTGGACGGCAAACTGGCCATCGCTGCCGGACTGGCCAAAACCGCCTATCTGGTGGCTGTGGAATACGAAGGCGGCAACAGCGGGCATATGCTGGCAATTATCGATGCTGTGCCCGAAGCCGAAGGCGCCTTGGCCAAAGCCGTTAGCGAAGCCGTCAGTTTCAGCGGTTTTGAAACCCCGCTGGACGTGGCCTTCTTTGCGGGGGATGATCCATTGATCGAGACCTTGCAGAACACCGGTTTGCGGTTCGATCTGCCCGAAAAGAAACTGGCCACCCACAACCCTTCCGCACCAGGGCGTGATCCGGAAAACCCGCCGATCCTGCGATAACGCCCCCGAAATCTTGCAAAGATTTCGTTTTGTTTTCTTTCAAAGAAAACAGGCGCTAATACCCCGCACCGCGATCCACCAGATGCAACAGCGGCTCCCCCGCCTCGCTCCGCCGGATGTTTTCGGCAATCACCTGTGCTGCGCTGTCTGTGCGGGAATCCGAGGCGATATGCGGGGTGACGGTGACATTCGGGTGGCTCCAATAGGGATGATCCGCAGCCAGAGGTTCCTTGCGAAACACATCCAGCGTGGCATGGGAAATATGGCCGCTGTCCAGTGCCGCCAGCAATGCGTCATCATCAATTAAAGGGCCGCGTCCTGGGTTGATCACCACCGCCCCTTTCGGCATCTGCGCCAACCGCTGTGCGTTCAACAGGTTTTCTGTATCCGCCGTTAACGGCAACAACAGCACCAGAATTTCCGCCTGCGAAAGGGTCTGCGCCAGCCCGTCATCGCCCGACAGACAAGTGATGCCCGCGATGTCCTTCTGGCTGCGGCTCCAGCCAATGACATCGAAATTCAGCCCTGCTAACCCTTGCGCACAGGCCTGCCCCAGTGCCCCCAGCCCCAACACGGCCACCTTGCGATCCCGCGCCAGTGGTGGCACGCGTGGGACCCATTCACGGGTCGTGTTCAACACATATCGGTCCAGCCCCAGATGATGCCGCAACACATTGGCGACCACCCATTCCACCATGCCTTCGGTCATGCCGTCATTCACCATACGGGCCAGCGGCATGGTCAGGGTTTCATTGCCGACGATCCGCTCCACCCCTGCCCAAAGACTGAGCACCGCCTTGGCATTGGTATACGGAGTAAAATCTGTCAGCGACGGGTTGGGCGCATAGATGATGTAATCCACCTGCGCCGGATCATCGGTTTCGGGCGACAGGGTATACTCCAGCCCCAACGCATCCAGCGCACCACGCAACGGCCCTTCGTATTCGGTCCAGCGCTGCGGGCCGGCGGCAAACAGGATGGTGGTCATGTGGCAAACACTCCGGCCATATCGGCAAATCCTTTGACTTCGATCGGGTTGCCTGACGGGTCCAGAAAGAACATCGTGCTTTGTTCGCCCGGCTGTCCGGCAAAGCGCAGGGTCGGCGGGATCACAAATTCGATGCCTGCATCCTTCAGGCGGTCGGCCAAGGATTGCCATTCATCCATCGCCAACACAACACCCAGATGTGGCATCATCACCATATGATCGCCCACCTTGCCCGTGGCACGGGTTTCAAAGGGTTCGCCCAGATGCAGCGAAATCTGGTGGCCGAAAAAGCTGAAATCAACCCATGTGTCGGTGCTGCGCCCCTCCTCGCATCCCAGCAACCCGCCATAAAAGGCGCGGGCCTGATCCAGATCGGTGACGTTATAGGCAAGGTGGAAAATCGACATGTCTTGCGTCCTTTGGCTGTGTAGCTTTGATATGAACTGTATAGCGCCATGCAATAAAAAGACTATCTTGTTATTCTTTTTTCAAAGATAAGCTTTGCTTATGGATTTACGGTTTCTGAAATCACTGGCGGCGGTTGTCGAACAGGGCAGCATCGCCGCCGCCGCCCAGCGCGAAGGCATCACCGCCCCCGCCATCAGCCAGCGTTTGCAGGCACTCGAGGCGGAACTGGGCGTAGACCTGTTGCGCCGCGCGGGTCGCAGCGTGCAACCCACCCCCGCCTGTCTGCGCCTGCTGCCACAAATCCGGCGGGTGCTGGAAGAAGGGCAGGCGTTAACCCTGTCCCTGAGCCAAACCACACAGGCGGGACGGTTCCGGTTGGGGGCCATTTCAACGGTATTGACCGATTACATGCCACAGATCATCCGGCAGGTGCATCAGCAGATGCCGGCGGTGGAACTGGACATCCACCCTGGCACCTCGGCCCAGCTATACCGCGCATTTCAGGACGGGGAACTGGACGCGGTGATCTGCGTGGCCCCGCCATTCCCCTTGCCAAAATCACAACGCTTTGCGGGGCTGGTGCACGAACCTGTCGGCATGATCGGCGCGCCGGACAAGGAGGCGCCGTTTATCGTCTACAGCCGCAAATCATGGGGCGGGGCGCTGTGCTGGCGTGGGGTGCAACAGGTTAGCGAAACCCCGCAGATTTTATGCGAGTTGGACGCGCTGGAAACCATTGCCATCATGGTGCAAGGCGGTTCCGGCGTGGCGGTGGTGCCAAGATGGGCTGGATTGACCCAAAGGTTTCCCGACATGGCGTTCAAACGTATCGGCAATGATGCGCGCGAAATCGGCTTGCTGTGCCGCACCCATCAGGCGGACCATCCGGTGCTGGCGCTGATCCGTGATGCTGTTGTTTAACGGGGACGGTGGACGTGGGCGCTCTGCATTAGACCAAAGGCGATTAACAGCACCAGCATGGCCGACCCGCCATAAGACACCAGCGGCAAAGGCACCCCGACGACAGGGGCCAGCCCCATCACCATCGACATGTTGACGACAAAGAATAAAAACAGCGTGGCCGCCACCCCGAGGGTGATCAGTGAGGCATAGCGGTCTTTGTTTTTCATTGCCGACGCCACACAAAATACGATCACCAGTGTATATAGGCCCAGCAATGACATCGCGCCCAGAAAGCCGAATTCCTCGGCCAGTGTGGTGAAAATAAAATCGGTGTGTTTCTCGGGCAGAAAATTCAACCGTGCCTGTGTGCCTTGCATAAACCCGCGCCCCGTCAGCCCGCCGGACCCCAGTGCAATTTTGGACTGGGTGATGTGGTACCCGGCCCCCAAAGGATCGGATGCGGGGTTCAGAAAGGTGTCAATCCGGCGATACTGGTAATCCTTCAGGAACTGCCATTCCGTGCCGCGAAACTCGAAAACCGCCGTAATAGCGGCGGCGACGGCAGCAATGATAGCAGCGAAATAGAACCAACTGACGCCGGCAAGGAACATGATAATGCCGCCCCCCGCCACAAGCAGGATTGCAGTGCCCAAGTCCGGCTGTTTCAGAACAAGGGCCGTCGGTATCATGATAATGATAACAGGGATCAACACCCACAAAGGCCGCGAGGTTTTCCTGATATCCAGCCAGTCATAATAAGCGGCGAGCACCATGATCAGGGTTATTTTCGCCAGTTCGGACGGCTGCAGCACCATAAACCCCAGATCAATCCAGCGTTTCGCCCCCATATTCACCGTGCCAAAGAAATGCACAGCCAATAGCAGCAGCACAGACACCAGATAGGCCAGCGCCGACATGTTGCGCCAGAACCAGATCGGCACCATGGCGATAAACAGCATCAACCCCATGCCAAAGGCAAAGCGCTTCATTTGCGGCTCGACCCAGGGGCGCATCGATCCGCCGGCAACCGAATACAGGATCAAAAACCCGATGCCCGAAATGGCGGTCAGCAACAGGATAACCGGCCAGTTCAGGAACAGGATTTTCCGCAGGCCCGAGGGGACTGTTTTAATATTGTGCTCTAGATAACTCATGCCTGATCTTTGCTTTCCCGGAAGGAATCCGGATCGCGCAGGTTCAATTCCTTTTGCTCGCTCCGGATGCGCCAACGGTCCCGTTCGGGATAGGCATCAAGGGGGGGCAATTCGCCGTAAAGCGCCTGAAGTGCAATGTCGCGGGCAATCGGTGCAGCGGCCTTGGAGCCACCGCCACCATGTTCCACAACCACCGAAACGGCAATCCGCGGGTTGTCAAACGGGGCAAAGCTGACAAACAACGCATGATCGCGTTTTTCCCACGGCACATCCTGATTGCGAACCACTGTATTGCCGACCTGACTTGTGCCGGTCTTGCCGGCCATGCGCATGTCTTCAGGTAGAATACGGGACCGGAAAGCAGTGCCGCCGGTTTCATTCACCACCGCATACATCGCCTTGCGCACCAAACGCAGGTGGTTTTCATTGATCCCCAACGGCTCGCCGCCATGTATCGGGGTTTCTGCCCCGTTCACCGATTTGACC
>WGBJ01000436.1 GCA_015494385.1 Marinosulfonomonas sp. | reverse complement strand
TCCGGCGGGCAAAAGGCGCGGCTGTCGCTGCTGCTGGCCACCCTGCCCGCGCCGCATCTGCTGATTTTGGATGAGCCGACAAACCACCTTGATATCGAAAGCCGCGAAGCCCTGGTCGAAGCGTTGACCGCCTATTCCGGCGCCGTGATCCTGATCAGCCACGATATGCACCTGCTGTCGATGGTTGCGGACCGTTTGTGGCTGGTGAAAGACGGCCATGTCAGCGTCTGGCAGGAAGATCTGGAGGCCTACCGCAAGGATCTGCTGACCAAGGAGGCACCGGACAAGCCCAAAAAAGCCAAAGCCGCCCCCAAACGTGCCAGCCGTGATGCGATCCTTGCCTTGCGCGCCGATGTGCGTAAATGTGAGGAACGGGTCGGCAAACTGAACGAAATGCGCGACAAGCTGGCGAAAAAGCTGGCCGATCCGGCGCTCTATGACGAGGACGCGGGCAACCGTGCCGAACCTTGGCAGCGCAAATATTCCGAGGTGATGAACGCTTTGGATCGCGCGGATGATATGTGGATGAAGGCATTGGAAAAGCTGGAAAAGGCAGAAAAGTAGCGTGGACCAGGCCGCCCTGATAACCGCCTTTATCACCCTGTTCGTGATCATAGATCCGATCGGGCTGGCGCCGCTGTTTGTGGCCCTAACCAAAGGCGAAACCCACAGCCACCGGCGCGGCATCGCCATTCGGGCCACGCTGATTGCTGGCGGGCTGCTGGTGCTGTTCGGACTGTTTGGCGAGGCAGTGTTGGGCTTTGCCGGTATTTCCATGCCCGCCTTTCGCATCGCGGGCGGTATTTTGCTGTTCCTGACCGCGCTGGACATGCTGTTCGAGCGACGCACCAAGCGGCGCAAGGGACAGGCAAGTGCAGCCGATGATCCATCGGTGTTTCCCCTGGCCACCCCGCTGATTGCCGGCCCCGGCTCGATCGCCACGATCATCCTGCTGACCGGCGAGGCCGAGGGCAACTGGACCGCCATCGGGGCTGTGATGCTGGTTCTGCTGGCCGTGTTGCTGCTGGTGTTCCTGTTTTTCCTGTCAGCCACCATGCTGGAACGGGCCTTGGGCGATACCGGCACCAATGTTGTCACCCGCCTGCTGGGCATGTTGCTGGCCGCCCTTTCGGTGCAATTCGTGATCGACGGGATCACTGCGGTAAATTGGCTCGGGGCATAGCCCTTTTCGAAATGCCGACAAGCGCCTATATCTTGAAGGCAATCAACAAAAGGCAGCTTCATGGACGGCGACAATCTGGCACGATTGATATATCTGGTTTTACTCGGCAGCGTGATTGCCGGTTACTTTTTCGCGCAAAACCGTAACAATCTGGGCAAAACCGCCCAACAGGCTGCTGTCTGGGGGCTGATATTTGTCGGCGCGGTGGCGGTGATCGGTCTGTGGGGCGATATCCGCAATTCCGTCATGCCCAGCCAAAGCTATATCGATGGGGAAGCGACCGTGATCGTGCCCCGATCAAATGACGGGCATTATTACGTCACGCTGGAAGTTGACGGCACGCCTGTTCGTTTTGTCATCGATACCGGCGCGTCCGATGTCGTGCTAACACAGGACGACGCCCGTAAAATCGGCATCGATGTGGACAACCTGTTCTTTGGCGGTATCGCCAACACCGCCAATGGCGAAGTGCGCACCGCACGGGTGAAACTGCACAACGTCCGGCTGGGCGAAATCACCGATCTGGTTGTTCCGGCCTCGGTGAATGCGGGGGAAATGGATACGTCCCTGTTGGGGATGAGCTATCTGCAACGCTACAACAAGATCGAGCTGGGTGGCGGCAAGATGGTGCTGCGGCGCTGAAACCAACGCCGCCTCCGGTTCATTTATAGCGTTTCTAGTTTGTCTTGAAACAGGAGTATCGCTTTTTGCGTTCAAGCCAAAGGCTTGAGGCAGTGAAAAGCGATTCAACATTAACTGGAAATGCTTTAATTCGTCAGTTCAACAGGTTTTTCCGGCTGCTCCGGCTCGGGCTGCGGGCCGATGCTGGCCAGATAGGCAGCCACATCCGCACCGCCCTTGCGCACGCGGAATGTCATGGCGCTGTGGGCTTTAGGGTTGTCCAGATAATCCCTTAGAAAAGCCTTGGGGTTTTGCACCCACCGGGCAATCTTTTCTTCATCCCAGACCAAACCGGCCCGACCGGCGGCAATGATTGAATCGTAATAGGGAAACCCCTCGTAGGTTCCGGCCTGACGGCCAATCACACCATACAGGTTCGGGCCGGTTTTGCCGCCTTTTACGATCACCTCGTCGCCGTTGGAAATTGTGTGGCAGGATTTGCATTTGTTGAAAACCTTTTGCCCCGCCGCAACATCCCCGCCCGCAAAGGCAGGCGCGCCAAGGGCAATTGTCAGGGTGGCGATCACGGTAGGCAGGGTGACAAGATTCATAGCAGCCTCGGGTTTTGTTGTTGCGGGGTTCAGAAGCTATTTGTGCCCCGCAAGGCCAGATGTAAACAGGGCCGCAGACACAAGCCCGTGATTAGCTGATAACAAATTTGTGAAGGTATTATTGGGCGATTACAGCATGTTACATAATATTTACAAAAGGAAACACATCCTAGCGTTCAGCCTTCTTTTCCCAATGCCCGCTTTCCTGTGACCAGTATTGCGCGGCACATCCGGCTTCGGTCAACGCCTTCCACTGCTCGCGCGCGCGCGCAAGCGCCGTATCGTCATTGCCGTCAAACAGGATACTGACCCGTTCCAGTGGTGCCACTTCTTCAGGGGTTACCTCGGCCCCGTCAATTGCCAGAACCGCTGTGGGATTATTGACGGCCACCGGATCGACCGTCAGCAAAACCGGCTGCATCGCATCATGTTCGCCCCCGGCCAGTCCGTGCGGCAAAAACCCGTCCTCACGCCCCAGCCACAGCTTTTCGTCCAGCCACTCCAGCCGTTTTGCATCCACCCCGCGCACCGCACAGCGCCAACCGGCTGCCAAGGATTTCTCCAACAGCATCGGCAGCACCATTTCCAGCGGTTGGCGGGTCAGATGATAGAAATAAACCGCGCCCATCAGCTCTCCTGCATGTCACGGATCAACCGGTCCAGCGCCATCACGCCCCAGCCGGTCGCGCCCTTGGGGGCCAAAGTGCTTTCGGTTTTCAGCAGGGCGGTGCCGGCGATGTCCAGATGGATCCACGGCATGTCCTCCTGAATGAACCGTTGCAGGAATTTCGCGGCCGTGATGGACCCCGCAGGTCGCCCACCGGTATTTTTCATATCGGCAATGCGCGATTCAATCAGCTTGTCGTAGCTGTCATCAATCGGCATCCGCCAGGCACCCTCGCCCTCGGTTTTCGCGGCCTTCAGGAAGGCGTTGCACAGGGCGTCATCATTGGAAAACACGCCGGTGTTGTCATGCCCCAGACCTATGATAATCGCGCCGGTCAGGGTGGCCAGATTGATCACGCCAGTGGGGTTGAACTTCTCCTGCGCGTACCACAGCACATCGGCCAGCACCAAACGCCCTTCGGCATCGGTGTTGATCACCTCGATCGTGTCGCCCTTCATGGAACGCACCACGTCACCGGGGCGGGTCGCCGCCCCATCAGGCATGTTT
>WGBJ01000435.1 GCA_015494385.1 Marinosulfonomonas sp. | reverse complement strand
GGTCGAATTTCTTGTCCACCTGCAGATCCTCGAACATACATTCATGCACCAAAGCCGCCGGCGCGTTTTCGCGGCAACGCTGGGCCAGAAAGGCGCTGGGCACGACGATATCCACACTGTGCCCCAGTTCCAGTAGCTTGCGGGCGGTTTCACCGGCGCCGCCGCCGATATCGAGAATCCGCAAGGGGCCGTCGGGCAGCATTTTGAACAATTTGGTGGTATAGGCGTCCTGCGCGGCGCGCAGATTTCCTGCCGTCACCTCCAGCCCGTCCCACAGGCCGTAATGCAGGTTTTCGGCACCGGTCAGCCATTTGATGAACGACAGGCCGACATCAAGGCCGATTGCGCGGGTATCTATTTTCTCTCTCATGGGGGAAGGGGTTAGCGAATGGCGCGGGATATGAAAAGACCTATCTGCGATCCGGATTGCAAACACCGCCGCGCAGGCAGCGCAGCACGCTTTTTTCTTGGGCTTTGGTGGGGGTGTAGAAGATGTTTCCGCCACAAGGACCTTGGGTCAGGCGGTGGCCATATGGGGTGATTTCCAGAAAAGTGATCATTGGCAAATCGATATTGATTGAACCGCACCACGGACCGGCGCAGGTGGTGCTGACGGCGACGGTGGTTTTCAGGGGCCGGTCAAAGCCCGCGCGGCTGGCCTGTTTGCCGACAAAGGTTGCGGTAAAGTTTTCGCTGCGCGCCCCTGTGCCGCCCTGAATTTTCGGGCCGCGCACCACGTTGCGTTTGTTGGTCAGTTTGCCAAAGACAAGTATATAGCTTTCTTCGGCTTCGGCATGGTCCAGATAGCTGCCCTGAATGGTTGGCCGCAGGCAGGACAAGGCAAGGGCAGGCCCCGCAGTCAGGGCCAAAAGGCAGCTTATCGCCAGCAGGCGTTTCACAGCCGCCCTTTGAATTGATCGAACACCGCCGCATAGACATGCTGTTTGAAGGGCACGATCCGTTTCATCAACTCGTCCGGCTCCATCCATGTCCATTTGGAAAACTCGGGGTGTTTCAGGGCGATATTGACCTGATCATCACTGCCGTGGAACCGCATCAGATACCATTTCTGTTTCTGGCCGCGATAGCGCCCTTTCCACAGTTTGTGCAGCAGTTCCGGTGGCAGGTCGTATTTGACCCAGCCATCGGTTTCGGCCTCGATCGTCACCAGATCGGGGGTGACGCCGGTTTCTTCGGTCAACTCGCGCAAGGCTGCATCGCGCGGGGTTTCGCCTTTGTCGATCCCGCCCTGTGGCATTTGCCAGGCATCATTCAGCGCGTCGATCCGTTGGCCGGCAAATACCTGCCCTTTGTTGTTTGCCAGCACAATACCGGCGTTGGCGCGATAGGGCAGGTTTTCAATATCTTTTGGTGTCATCATGTAAAAAGGGCCGGCGCAGTGGCCGGCCCGTCCTTGTTACTTGTCTTTGGGTGCAAGGGCCGACAGACCCTTTAGCAGATCAACCGCATAGGCCAGTTGCGCATCTTCCTCGCGCAGTTTGGCGGCCTCTTCGGCCTTGGCGCGCTCTTCCTCGATCTGGCGGCGCTCCTCTTCGGTGTAGCTGTCGTTGTTCAGCGCATCGCGCAGGTCGGCTTCGGAGCGGAATGTCGGGCGCTTGCCGTCAATTGCGTCCTTGTCCGGGTTGCGCTGTGGCTGCTCGACAATGATGTCGGGCGAAACACCCAGACCCTGGATCGAGCGGCCAGACGGGGTGTAATACCGCGCCGTGGTCAGGCGCATCGCGCCGCCGCCTTTAACAGGCATGATCGTCTGAACCGAGCCTTTGCCGAAACTCTTGGTGCCAACCACAACCGCGCGGCGGTGATCCTTAAGCGCACCAGCAACGATTTCCGAGGCCGAGGCCGAACCGCCATTGATCAGAACAACAACAGGTTTGCCCTGTGCCAGATCGCCGGGGGTGGCGTTGAAACGGTCGCCGTCCTGTGGTGTGCGTCCACGGGTCGATACGATCTCGCCACTTTCAAGGAAGGCATCGGATACCTTGATCGCCTGTGTCAGCAACCCGCCCGGATTGTTGCGCAGGTCGATGACAAAGCCGTTTACCTTGTCCATGCCGCCAATTTCCGCGACCGATTTTTCCAGATTGCTTTTCAGGTTGGCATAGGTCTGATCATTAAAGGTGGTGACCCGCAGCACAACGGTCTGCCCTTCGGTGCGCGACCGCACAGCCGTCAGTTTGATGGTGTCACGGATGATGGAAATGTCGAACGGCTCGTCCTTGCCTTTGCGCACCACGGTGATGATGATTTCCGAGCCAACCGGCCCGCGCATCAGATCAACCGCTTCGTTCAGGTCCAGACCCAGCAGGCTTTCGCCATCCACATGGGTGATGAAATCGCCAGCCTCGACGCCAGCGGCATCGGCAGGTGTGCCGTCCATCGGGGATACCACTTTTACAAAGCCGTCTTCCTGCGTCACCTCGATGCCCAGACCGCCGAATTCGCCATGGGTCTGCACCTGCATGTCGTCGAAATCTTTTGGCGGCAGATAGCTGGAGTGCGGATCAAGCGATGCCATCATCCCTTTGATTGCGGCCTCGATCAGATCGCCTTCGTCCACTTCGGTGACATATTGTGCGCGTATGCGCTCGAACACATCGCCAAACAGGTCCAGCTGTTCATACACAGTCGCTTTGCTTGCGGTTTCCTGAGCGATCAGCGGACCGGCAATCTGCGTTGTGGCGATGACGCCGGCCAAAGTTCCGCCCAGAGCGGCCATGACGAATTTCTTCATAGTTTCCTAATCCTTGCTTAGTCCGGTTTCGGGGCGAACCATGGTTCGGGGTCCACCGTCTCTTTCCCGTGTCTCAGTTCTATAT
>WGBJ01000434.1 GCA_015494385.1 Marinosulfonomonas sp. | reverse complement strand
TTTTTGCCGTGCTGGGTCTGGCCGCGACCCTTGCCAAGGGGGGCACGCCCGTTTCCTTTCTGATTGCCGGTCTGATCGCGCTGATAACATCCTATAGCTACGTCAAACTGTCACTTGCCTATCCCGACAGGGGCGGGACCGTTAAGTTCATCAATCAGGGTTTCGGCACGGGTGTGTTTAGCGGGGGCATCAACAACCTTTTGTGGGTCAGCTATATCATAATGCTGGCATTATATGCCTCGGCCTTTGGATCCTATGCGCCAAATCTGTATAAAATTTCGGCAGATCAAACGGTTAATTTCCATATTTATGCCAGTATGATTGTAATCGTCGCCACGACCATCAACTACTACAGCATCAAGGTTGTCGGTCTGATCGAATCCTATGCGGTAACAATCAAACTTGTCATCCTGTTGGCCTTTGTCGGGATCGGGGCATACGGGTTGATCGGCAACCAGAACCTTGGGCAGTTGAATGTTACCCATTGGGAAACCCCGCTCAACCTGATTGCTGCGGGCATGGTGATATTTGTGGCCTACGAGGGGTTCGAGCTGATTGCCAACGCAGCGCCGGACATCGAGAACCCGACAAAAAACATTCCGCGCGCCTATTATATTTCGGTCATTTTTGTCATTCTGTTATACGTCGTTATTGCGGTAATAACCGTTGGTTCCCTGCCGTTTTCGGTGATCGCCACGGCGCAGGATTATGTGCTGGCCGAAGCGGCCAAGCCGATGCTTGGCAAGACAGGTTTCACAATCATTACAGTTGCCGCGCTGATTTCGACATTTTCGGCGATCAATGCGTCGCTCTACGGGGGGAGCCGGGTTAGCTATGAAATCGCCGAAGATGATGAATTGCCGCGCGAATTCACCCACCAGCTCTGGAATCAGCCGGTGGGGCTGCTGTTTACAGCAATCGCCACTCTGGTTCTGGTGAATACAATCAACCTGGAAAGCATCGCTTCGGCCGGCAGTATCGGCTTTTTGCTGATTTTTGCGATGGTGAATTTTGTGGGCGCAAAGCTTGCCAAGGACATTTCCGCCGCAAGGATTGTTCCGGTTAGCGGGTTTATTTTCTGCACTCTGGCTGTCTCGACCCTGATTATTCATACATATTCGGCCAATCAAACAGGGTTGGCCATTGCCGTGGGTATTGTCATCGCCTGTTTTGTGGTCGAGTTCTTTTACAAAGGAAAGGAACGCATGTCCCGTGCGGGGTAGGGCCGGTTGGGAAAACAGCTCTGTTGGCATGGAATATGCCGAACCCCGCTTGACCAACCCCGCTTCCCCCTTCATATCCCTTTGCTATGACAGACCTTAGTAAAATCCGCAATTTCTCGATCGTGGCGCATATTGACCACGGGAAATCCACCCTTGCCGACCGGCTGATTCAGGAAACCGGCACGGTCAAGGAACGTGACATGCAGGCGCAACTGCTGGACACGATGGATATCGAACGCGAACGCGGCATCACCATCAAGGCCAATACGGTGCGCATCGACTATAAGGCAGATGATGGGGAAACCTATGTCCTGAACCTGATCGACACCCCCGGCCACGTCGATTTCGCCTATGAGGTCTCGCGTAGCATGCGTGCGGTCGAAGGCTCGCTGCTGGTGGTGGATTCCTCGCAAGGGGTCGAGGCGCAGACGCTTGCCAATGTTTACCACGCGATCGAGGCGGATCACGAAATTGTCCCCGTGCTGAACAAGATCGACCTGCCAGCGTCCGAGCCCGACCGCGTGGCCGAACAGATCGAGGATGTGATCGGCATTGACGCCACCGGCGCCATTCTGGTGTCCGCCAAAACCGGCGAGGGTATCCACGAAACGCTCGAGGCTATCGTCAACGAACTCCCCGCCCCCAAGGGCGAGCGCGACGCACCGCTCAAGGCGATGCTGGTTGACAGCTGGTATGACGCCTACCTTGGCGTGATCGTTCTGGTGCGCATCATCGACGGTGTTCTGAAAAAGGGCGACCGTATCCGCATGATGCACACCGACGCCGTTTATCCGGTGGACCGCATCGGCGTGTTCCGCCCGCAGATGGAACCGATCGACGAATTGGGACCGGGCGAAATCGGCTTTCTGACCGCCAGTATCAAACAGGTGCGCGATACGCGGGTGGGTGATACGATTACCCACGAGAAAAAGGGCTGTGCCGAGGCACTGGACGGCTTCAAACCCGCGCAACCCGTGGTGTTCTGCGGGCTGTTCCCCGTGGATAACGCCGAATTCGAGGATCTGCGCGAGGCGATTTCCAAACTCTCGCTGAATGATGCGTCTTTCAGTTCGGAAATGGAAACTTCGGCCGCACTTGGTTTCGGCTTTCGTTGCGGCTTCCTTGGCCTGCTGCACCTTGAGGTGATCCGCGACCGGCTGGAGCGCGAATACAACATCGACCTGATCACCACCGCGCCCAGCGTGATCTATCACGTCTACTTGCGCGATGGCTCGATGATGGAACTGCACAACCCCGCCGATATGCCCGACATGTCGCTGGTTGACCACATCGAGGAACCGCGCATCAAGGCGACCATTCTGGTGCCCGACGAATACCTTGGCGATGTGCTGAAGCTGTGTCAGGACCGGCGCGGTATCCAGATCGACCTGACCTATGCGGGCAGCCGTGCGATGGTGGTCTATGATCTGCCGCTAAACGAAGTGGTGTTCGATTTTTATGATCGCCTGAAATCTGTCACCAAAGGCTATGCCTCGTTCGACTATACGATCGAGGATTACCGCGAAGACCGGCTGGTGAAAATGTCGATCCTTGTGAACGAGGAGCCGGTGGACGCCCTGTCCACCATGGTGCATCAGGACCGCGCCGAGGCCCGCGGCCGCGCGATGGTCGAAAAGCTCAAGGATCTGATCCCCCGCCACATGTTCAAAATCCCGATTCAGGCGGCGATTGGCGGCCGCGTGATTGCCCGCGAAACCCTGTCAGCCATGCGCAAGGACGTGACGGCGAAATGTTACGGTGGGGACGCGTCGCGCAAGAAGAAGCTGCTGGAGAAGCAGAAGAAGGGCAAGAAGAAGATGCGCCAGTTCGGGAAAGTGGAGATTCCCCAGAGCGCGTTTATTTCGGCGCTGAAAATGGATGATTAAGCACGCTAAGCAAGATTAGGAAAGAAATGGCTGAGGTTGCCCCGATAGTCCTTGCGATTGTCATCCTATGCTTGGGAGTTACATATTTTTACGGCGGCAAAGGCGCAATCATAACAATTGCACTCGGGTGCGCAGTGGCCCTGATTGCGGTTGGCGCGATGTTTGTCGGGGCGCTATTGGGATTTAGCGAAGGCGGGATCGGGTATGAAATAATTGTAGCGGTGTATTTCGCTATGGCGCTGGCCGTTGTGACACCGCTTTCCTATTTGTTGCTTTGGGTCTTAAAGAAGCTGCCACATCAGAGGAAGTAACGCGATTAATGGATGTAGGTTCGCAATCACTTATTGTTTCAATCAGAGATGGAATAGAGGTGTTGCGGCACAAGGCAGTAAAAGGGTAAGAAGACGATGAGCCGGTTCGGGGTAAGTGGAAATCCAGAAAACTGTGTTTGTTTTAGAATTGAAGATGGAAGATTAGAATCTTGGAGAATTTTTTACTAGAAAACGTATTTGTAACTGAAGGTGTTCCCGAGGTTACCTTTGTTCAACCACCAAACTACAAAGAAATACTGGTTGATATAAGAAG
>WGBJ01000433.1 GCA_015494385.1 Marinosulfonomonas sp. | reverse complement strand
GTTTTAACAGGGCAAAGAAATCGCCAAACCCGGCCTCGTTTTGATATGAGGTGGTATTCAGACTTGCATCGCTCATTTTGTTGCCTCCCGGCTAGTTGGCGTGGAAAACCAACCCGCCCCGACCGTCACCGGTAGGGCGGGGTTCACCCCGCCTTAATTGGACGCAACCGCAATCGCGGATGGAACATTGGCATATTCTGCCTTGGCGCCTTGCAACCATGCCTCGTATTTCTCGGGGCTGACGGCCTTGACCGTGATCGGCATATAGGCGTGATCCTTGCCGCACAGCTCGGAACACTGGCCGAAATAGATGCCTTCCTTGTCGACATTGAACCACAGTTCCGCCAACCGGCCCGGCACACCATCCTGTTTCACACCAAAGGCAGGCATGGCCCAGGAATGGATCACATCCGACCCTGTAACCTGCATCACAACGATCTTGCCCACGGGCACAACAACAGCGGTATCGGTGGCCAGCAGATATTCGTCCTGCGTATAGCCTGCCGCTTCCAATTCATCGCGCGCCAGCATCATGCTGTCGAATTCAAATTCGTCATCAACATATTCGTAGGTCCAGAACCACTGGTTGCCCGTCACCTTGATGGTCAGATCCGCTTCGGGAATTTCCTGACTGTTGAACAATACCGGCAGTGAAAATGCCCCGATGAACACCAGAATGATAATCGGGATCAGTGTCCAGGCGATTTCCAGCGGCGAGTTATGGGTAAATCCGGCTGGTTCCGGATTGGCCTTGCGGTTGTAGCGGAAGATCACGATCAGAAGCAGTAGCGTCACAAAGATCGTAATGACCGTGATAATCCACAGCACCATCCCGTCCAGCCATTGTAAATCTGTCGCAACCGACGTGCTGGCGGGTTGCATATTCACACCCCGCGGGATTGGTTTTCCGATAATTTCCAGCCCCTCCAGCACATCCTGCGCCGAAGCTGAAAAACCTATGAATATAACGGAAATCGCGGCCCAAAGGCCGGGTAATATAGTCTGTATTCGCATGTCTTATCCCTGTTCGCATTGCGGCGGCTGTTACCGCCTCGGGAATTCCTTAACGGCCCTCCAGCGGCCAGAATTCCATTGTTTCCACTTTCATTGAAACCATATTAAGCCCACATGAATCAAGAAATACCTGCACAGGGCGTGCGAATAATATATTCACCCCCTTGCAAACATAAGGAACAAACATGCCCGATACCGGATTTCGCCCGCTGGAAACCACCCTTGACCGGGACCGCACGCATGCCCTGCTGAAACAGGCCACAGACGGGGCGGATGATGGCGAATTGTTCCTTGAGCGCCGCCGCTCCGAAGTGCTGGTGTTTGACGATGGCCGCGTGAAAACCGCCAACTACGACGCCGCCGAAGGGTTTGGCCTGCGGGCGGTGAATGGCGAAACCACGGGCTATGCCCACTCCACCGAAATCACCGAAGCCGCCATCAAACGCGCCGTGAAAACCGCGCGTCTGGCTGTGGGCGATGGCGGCGGCACCTGGGCCGAGGCCCCGGCCCCAACCAACCAGCGCCTTTATACCGACCAGAACCCGATGGACGACGCCAGCTTCCCCGTCAAAATCGACACCCTGCGCGAGATCGACGAATTCGCCCGCGGGCTGGACAAACGTGTCATTCAGGTCTCGGCCACCATCGCTGCCAGCATTCAAGAAGTCGAAATCCTGCGCCCCGAGGGCCACATCATCCGCGATGTGCGCCCCATGTCCCGCGTCAATATTTCCGTGATCGTCGAGGAAAACGGCCGCCGCGAATCCGGTAACATGGGCGGGGGTGGCCGCGCTGGCCTGACCCTGCTGATCGACCGCGCCCACTGGGAACCGGTGGCACGCGAGGCCCTGCGCATCGCATTGGTTAATCTAGAGGCCGTCCCCGCCCCCGCTGGCGCAATGGATGTGGTGCTTGGCAACGGCTGGCCCGGCATCCTGCTGCACGAAGCGGTCGGTCACGGGCTGGAAGGGGATTTCAACCGCAAAGGCACCTCGGCCTTTTCCGGTCTGATCGGCCAACAGGTTGCCGCCAAAGGCGTGACTGTGGTGGACGACGGCACCATCCCCGACCGGCGCGGATCGATCAGTTTCGATGACGAAGGCACCGTATCGGGGCGCAATGTGCTGATCGAGGACGGTATTCTGGTTGGCTATATGCAAGACCGCCAGAACGCCCGCCTGATGGGGGTCGCCCCCACTGGTAACGGGCGGCGTGAAAGCTATGCCCATGCACCGATGCCGCGCATGACCAACACCATCATGCAGGGCGGCGACACCGACCCGAAAGACATCATCGCCGAGTTGAAGGACGGTATCTATGCCGTCGGGTTCGGCGGTGGTCAGGTCGACATCACCAACGGCAAATTCGTATTTTCCTGCACCGAGGCATATCGCGTCGAGAACGGCAAAATCGGCGCCCCCGTCAAAGGCGCAACGCTGATTGGTGACGGCCCCGCCGCGATGAAACAAATCCGTGCCATCGGCAACGACATGGCACTGGACCCCGGCATCGGCAACTGCGGCAAGGCCGGCCAATGGGTGCCGGTGGGTGTGGGCCAGCCCACGCTGATGATTGGCGGGCTGACAGTCGGCGGCGCAGGCTAGGCATTTCGCAGAAATGGCGGGATTTCCGTAGGGCGGGGTTCACCCCGCACAAACCAACCCCTTATTTCTTAAGACGCGGCGCGAACCTGTTGCAATCATTGCCTTCATAATCGGCCGCAACCACCCGCCCCTTGGACAGGGTCGCGGTGAATTTGCAATGCAGCTCGACCCGCTCGTTGCGATATCCGGTCGTCACCCAGACCCCGTTCATATAATGGCTGATCGGTATCCGGTTAACGGTCGATGTATTGCTGATCCAGCGTGCAATATTGCGATCCCGAACCGTCGGCGGGCCAATCACAGCCGCAACTTCGGGCACGGTTTTGCCGATAAACTGGTTTTTGCGCGCGGCCATCTCTTCCGGCGTCTCGAAACACCCCGCCAGCAAAGCCGTCATCCCCAGCGCCAACAATGTATTGCGTATCATCTGTTTAAATCCTTTTCCCTTCAACAATAACCAACCGCTACCCTGAGTTGCATCAATCCGCAACCCCGCGCTTTAACGCAACCGGAACCTGTTGCGCAGGCCCAGACCAAAGAAGAACAACAGGACATAGCCCAACAACGTCTGCACCCCGCCAGCCACCTTCAACGGCCACGCCAACTCCTTGGCCAGCTTGCCGAACCCCAGAAACGGCAGCGTGTTAGAGATGCTCCACCCCGCCGCCTGACGTGGCTTGACCCAGGGATCATCCTCGCCCAACAGCCCCAGCGTCCAGTCAAACCCCGAGGATTCCTTGGGCAAAAAGGTAAACGCCTCTTGCCACCACAGCATGAACAGCGCGCCGGACAGCATTACGAAAAACATCCAGAACAAAGGCCGCCAGACCGAATTTCCGTAATCCGACAACAGGGCATAGAGCCAGTAAAACGGCTTGTGATACCAGCTTGCCAATACTGTCTTGCAGCGCATCTCCTGCCTGTGAAAAAATTGCTCCTCATCAATCTGCAAGGATTTGTTCATGAACAACCGCAACCGGTTATAGGCGCGTTTTTGTTCAGCGGCGGGCATAACATCATCATCATTCAGTTTCGGCCAGTTGTCGGTGTATTTGTCAGGGGTAGGGAATACTGTGTCATCGTAGAGTTCTGCCGCATGGAATTCTGGAACATGGGTCAGGAACTGAGCATCTGTAAAACGAGTTTTGGCATTAAATTTTGCAGAATCAAAATTTGCTTCGCTGAAAAACCTAACTGCATGCGAGGCCTTTTCAAATTCAAAGCCATCATTCCCATACCAATCAAATTGGGTTTCTCCATTAAAAACTGTTTTGGTAAAGCCAGTTCCTGAATGAAAGGTTGCAGACTGAAAGCAAACATTCGATTCGAAAACTACAGAGTCGAATAAAGAAACGCCCTTAAATGAAGCGGAGCGGAAATTTGCCGCAGACCCAAATTTTGCATCCCTGAAATCGGCAAGACCTTGGAAGGTTGCTTCAAAAAAAAGCGCATTTCCGGCGATAGAGGTTGAGTTAAATAAAACATTCTTTGCAAAATGCGCTTCAATAAATTCACAGTCTCTTCCAAAGAAAAATCCTATAAAGCAAACACTTGTGGGGAAATAAACTTTTGAAAAATCTATTTTTTTCCTGCTACTTGGTAGTTCTGCAGTTTTATCTCCCATGCGGCTCCGAAATAGATTAGTTATTTCAACTTCAATACTCGTTGCTTGTAGGCTCCCGCCGTTCCACCTGTTCCAAGCTGCTCGGTTTTTCTCGGCCAATACCTCATCATGATCTAGCCCAGTTGCCCCTTCCTCCTGCTCTCCATAAATCGTCGCCAGCACATACCACGGGTTCTTGTTCGCTGCCGTCAGCCGCACCCCGTCATTGCGGATCGCGTCGCCGTCCTCCAGCACCTCGATAATCTCATGCGCCGGTTTGTTCGGGTCTGTCAGTTTCTCAGCCACTCTAATAATCCTTACCGTCAATCCCCCCACAATGCGTCACCCGCATTGGTGGTGCAAGCCTGCAAACTCCAAAGGGCGCTAACGGCCCGCACCCTTTGTCATCCCCGCGCAAGCGGGGACCGCCCAAACCCAAGCGCTACGTTGAAAGAACCCCCCGCCTGCGCGGGGATGACAGCGTTGCAAAATCCTCGCCCCTCGCGTCTTTTTCCTGCGAACCACTCGCAATCTGCGCCGCCCTCCCTATATACGCCCCATGAACAGACGACAGTTTACAACCCGCCTCGCCGCCCTTTTTGCGGCCCCGGCACTGCCCGCCAGTGCCGTTCCCGCCGCCGCCAGCGCCCCCGTGGCCGCCCCGATCGCCCTGTCCACAGGCGCGTCCTCCTGGGCCAGTTACCTGATGGCGATGCACAAAACCTGCACCCCGACGATGCTGAAATCGGTGCTGAACGTGTCCGAGGATATGGCCCAGACCCTGCATTCCCGCATGGTGTCAGACGGCATCATTCAGGAT
>WGBJ01000432.1 GCA_015494385.1 Marinosulfonomonas sp. | reverse complement strand
GGCGTTTGGCCCATGCGACCTGTTGTTCGTCGGTTTTGATCAGGTCGTTGCGGATCTCGATCAGCACATTGGGCCGGTTATAGGCAATCGCGTGCCGGTCCACGGAATCACCGATCAGATGTCCGCCGTAGGGCTCGTTTTCACCAACGCACAGGTCGGGTTCCTGTCGCAGCCGCTCGACCAGCGGGGCGGACAGGCGGGTGTCCTCGGCATACAGGATGCCGATGTGCCAGGGGCGTTTGGGATAGCCGTTCAACTGCGGGGTATAGCTGTGGATCGCCACATAAAGCGTGTCGTCGCGCCGCCCTGCCAGTTCACCCAATGCCGCGTGATAGGGCCGGTAATAGGCATTCAGCCGGCGTTCGCGTTCTGCCGCATCCACATGCCGGTTGGCCGGAATGATGGTGCCGTCATAGAGTTTCATGATCAGGGTCGGATCATCCTCGCCCCTGTTCGGGTCAATCACAAGGCGGGAAAAATTGGACAGGATCGCGGGCGCGTCCAGCAGTTCGGCCAGCGCATAGGTTACCCCGGCCGACCCAGGGTCAAAGGCGATGTGGCGGGCCATTTCGGCAGGTGGCAGGCCAAGGGAGCCACCGTTTACCTCGTCCGGAACGGTATTGGCGGCATGGTCTGCCGTGATCAGCCAGCGGGCGGGGCGATCTGCCCCGATGATGTGATAGGGATGGTATGTCATGTTCTTGTTAGTTTGTTCTTTCATACCCCACATAAGGGCAAGGCTGGCAAAGCGCCAGTTGTATCAGTCGGGTTTTTGCGGCATATAACCCGTGGCCCACCGATAAATGAAGAACAAGACAAGGAACGAGGCAGTATGAAGCGCCTGCGCAATGTGAAAATCGTGGCCACTCTGGGGCCATCCTCTAACGACTATGAAATGATCCGCGCCCTGTTCGAGGCCGGAGCCGACGTGTTCCGTCTGAACATGAGCCACGGCGAGCACGAGGAAATCCGCGAACGCCACCGGATTATCCGCAAGATCGAAAAGGATGTGGACCGCCCGATCGCCATTCTGGCCGATTTGCAGGGGCCAAAACTGCGCTGCGGTAAATTCGCCAACAAGGCAGCAGAGCTGGAGGACGGGCAGGATTTCCGGTTCGATCTGGACAAGGCGCCGGGTGAAAACCACCGTGTGCGCCTGCCCCACCCCGAGATTTTTGCGGCTCTGAAACCCGGATCGACCCTGCTGGTGGATGACGGCAAGATCGAACTGCGGGTCAAGGAATGTGGCGAGGATTACGCCGATTGCACTGTGATTGTTGGCGGCACGATTTCCAACCGCAAAGGCGTGAATGTGCCTGACGTGGTGCTGCCCTTGGCGGCGCTGTCGAAAAAGGATCGCAAGGATCTGGAATTTGTCTGCCAGTTGGGTGTGGATTGGCTGGCGCTGTCATTTGTGCAGCGCCCCGAGGATGTGATCGAGGCGCGTGAGTTGGCGCAGGGCCGCGCGGCGATCCTGTCAAAGATCGAAAAACCGGCCGCCGTGACGGCGTTCAAGGAAATTCTGGAAGTCTCGGACGGTATCATGGTTGCCCGTGGCGATCTGGGCGTGGAACTGCCGGTGCAGAACGTGCCGCCGATCCAGAAACAACTGATCCGTGGCTGTCGCGCCGCCGGCAAGCCGGTGATCGTCGCCACACAGATGCTGGAAAGCATGATCGACAGCCCCGTGCCAACCCGCGCCGAGGTGTCGGATGTGGCCACCGCGATTTACGAGGGCACCGATGCCATCATGTTGTCGGCGGAATCCGCCGCAGGCCGGTTCCCGATCGAAGCTGTCACCACCATGAACAACGTCGCAATCGAGGTCGAGAATGACCCGATCTATCGCGATGTGATCGAGGCCTCGCGCAAACTGAAACGCAGCACGGTGGCCGACAGTATCGTTGCCGCCGCCCGCGAGATTGCCGAAACCACCGACATCAAGGTGATCTGCTGCTTTACCCAGTCGGGCACCACCGCCCTGTTGACCGCCCGCGAACGACCCAGCGTGCCGATTATCGCGCTTACGCCGCTGACCGGCACTGCGCGACGCTTGTGTCTGAGCTGGGGGGTGAATTGCTATTTCTCGGGCGACGTGGACCGTTTCAAACTGGCCGTGGTCAGTGCCGCCCGTGCGGCGCGTTCGTCGGGGTTGGCGACAGAGAAAGACCAGATCGTTGTGACCGCCGGCGTGCCCTTCAATGTGCCCGGAACCACCAATATCCTCAGAGTTGCCCCCTGTGAAGAAAGGTTGATTTTCCGTTCTGAACAGGAATAATGGCCCCTTTAGGGTATGTGTTGAGGAGGACGATTGATGAATGCGGATTTATTTATGGTTATTGGCTTGATCGTGAGCGGTCTTGCCATCCCGTCGATTGTCAGTTCATTCGTCGATCGCCGGACGCCGAGGATTGCATCGATCATGGTTATGATCGGTGGCGGTATGATCATGATTGCTATCCTGCAAAAGCCCAGCGGATATACTTTCCAAGAGATTCCACAGGCCTTTGCCCGGGTGATTGGAAAATATACCAACTAGGGCCTGTTGGCGTCTTTTTCCCTTGTCATATGGCCCCAAGCGGCCTATACGGCGCATCTCGATACCGCGCGACCGGCTGGTAAGGCATGCCGAGTCGCGTTTTAACCGCCCATCTGTAAGGAGACGGAAATGCCTAAGATGAAGACGAAATCGAGCTGCAAAAAGCGGTTCAAAGTCACGGCCAAGGGTCGTGTCAAAGCAGGTCAGGCTGGCAAACGCCACGGCATGATCAAACGCACCAACAAATTCCTGCGCAACGCGCGCGGCACAACCACGCTGTCGGCTCCTGATGAGAAAATCATCAAGTCGATGATGCCATACAGCCGCTAAGGAGGGTTTGAGACATGAGAGTTACTTCAGGCCCCACAACGCAGGCCCGCCACAAGAAAGTCATCAAAGCCGCCAAAGGCTTTAAAGGTCGCCGTAAAAATCTGTTCAAAACAGCTACGCAAGCTGTGGACAAGGCGAACCAATACGCAACCCGTGACCGCAAGCAGCGTAAACGCAATTTCCGCGCCCTGTGGATCCAGCGTATCAACGCCGCCGTGCGCAGCCACGACGAATCGCTGACATATTCGCGTTTCATCAACGGCCTGTCATTGGCTGGCATCGAGGTTGACCGCAAGGTTCTGGCCGATCTGGCCGTGAACGAACCGGCTGCCTTTACAGCGATCGTTGAAAAGGCCCAGGCCGCGCTCGCGTAAAACTGCCCCCTTCACGGGGAATGAATTAGAAGAAGCCGCGGCCCGTTTTTCGGGTTTCGCGGCTTTTTCTTTGCCTGCGCTTTGTGTTAGCAGGGCTGTGACCAAACGAAGGAATGTCTGATGGACGCGCTACGACAGAAATATATCGACGCCATTGCCAATGTTGCGGATGAATCCGCACTTGAGGATTTGCGCGTCGCCGCTGTGGGCAAAAAAGGCGAGGTTTCGCTGAAAATGCGCGAGCTGGGCAAAATGACGCCCGAAGAACGGCAAGTGGCCGGTCCCAAGCTGAACGCGCTCAAGGACGAGATCAATTCCGCCATCGCCGCCAAAAAGGCCGCTTTGGCCGATGCTGCACTGGATGAACGTCTGCGCAGTGAATGGCTAGACGTAACGCTGCCAGCGCGCACCCGACCCCGTGGCACGATCCATCCGGTGTCTCAGGTGACCGAGGAAGTCTCGGCCATTTTCGCCGATATGGGGTTCAAGGTGGCCGAGGGGCCACAGATCGAAAATGACTGGTATAATTTCGACGCGCTGAACATCCCGCCGCACCACCCCGCCCGTCAGGAATTCGACACCTTCTATATGAACCGTGCCGAGGGCGACGACCGCCCGCCGCATGTGTTGCGCACCCACACATCACCGGTGCAAATCCGCGCGATGGAGAAAACCGGCGCCCCGATCCGCGTGATCGCGCCGGGTCGGGTGTATCGCAGCGACTATGACCAGACCCACACGCCGATGTTCCATCAGGTCGAGGGCATGGCGATTGGCAAGGATATTTCCATGGCCAATCTGAAATGGGTTCTGGAAGAATTCTTTGCCGCGTTCTTCGAAATCGACGGCATCAAAACCCGTTTTCGCGCCTCCCACTTCCCGTTCACGGAACCATCGGCCGAGGTCGACATCCAGTGTTCATGGGTTGACGGCCAGTTGCGCATTGGCGAGGGCGACGGCTGGATGGAAGTTCTTGGTTCGGGCATGATGCATCCCAAGGTTTTGCAGGCCGGCGGTATTGATCCTGACAAATGGCAGGGTTTTGCCTTTGGCATGGGCATCGACCGGATCGCGATGCTGAAATACGGCATTCCCGATCTGCGGGCGTTCTTTGACAGTGATCTGCGCTGGTTGCGCCACTACGGGTTCGGCGCACTGGATATGCCCACGTTGCATGGTGGGTTGTCGCGGTGATCATTGACCTGCAAGACACATACCCCGGCGCGGGGACGTTCACCTTGGGCGAGGATGCCGAGACATCCGCCGCCCTGATTGCATTGGTGCGGGCCAAGACCAAGCACGCGGAATGCGCGGCGTTATCGGAATTTGGCGGCGACGAGGCCTCGATGCCCAAGGTCGGGCGTTGCGATATCATTGCCAACTGGGACGGCACACCGGCGGTGGTGATCAAAACCACCTCGGTCAAAACCCTGCCGTTTGACAAGGTCACCGAGCGTATGGCGCTGGCCGAAGGCGAACACGAAACACTGGCCGAATGGCGCAAGGCCCGCGAAAAGCATTTCAAACGAAACGGCGGGTTCACCCCCGACATGCC
>WGBJ01000431.1 GCA_015494385.1 Marinosulfonomonas sp. | reverse complement strand
CCGGTAACCGGCGCCGCGCACGGTCTGGATCAGGGGTGTTTCGCCGGGGGCATCGATTTTCTTGCGCAAGCGGCTGATATGAACGTCAATCACGTTGGTTTGTGGATCAAAATGGTAATCCCACACGTTTTCCAGCAGCATCGTGCGGGTCACGATCCGCCCCGCAGTGCGCATCAGATATTCCAGTATCTGGAATTCGCGCGGTTGCAGCTCGATCTGTCGGGTGCCACGGGTAGCGGTGCGGGTCATCAGATCCAGCGTCAGATCCTGCACCTTCAGGGTGGTTTCATCCTGCGTTGCAGGATTACTGCGGCGCAAAATGGCCTCGAGACGGGCCAGAAGTTCGGAAAACACAAAGGGTTTGGTCAGGTAGTCATCGGCACCGGCGCGCAAGCCTTCAACGCGGTGGTCTGTCTGGCCAAGGGCCGAGAGCAACAGCACCGGTGTTTGCACATTGTTTGATCGCATGGTTTTCAGAATGGAAATGCCGTCCAGCTGGGGTAACATCCGGTCCAGAATGATAACGTCATAAGGGCCTTCCAGCGCATGGGACAGGCCCTCGACACCGGTTTTTACCCAGGTGGTGGAGTGTCCGGCCTCGCCTAGTCCCTTTTCCAGAAAGCCGGCGGTGCTGGCATCATCTTCTATTATTAAAATACGCATGATATCTATATAGGCAAAACGGGGGCCGGAAACCATATCCAGCCCCCGAATATATTAGCCCTTTTCAGAGAAAGGGATGGCAACAAAACGGCGGTTGCCGTCGCGCTCGATCTGCACCAGAACCGAAGGACGGCCGGCTTCGGTCGCATCGTCGATCACGGCATTGATATCTGCCAGACTGTTGACCGGTTTTTGATTGATCGAAACGATGATATCGCCTTCTTGCAGCCCCACCGATGCAGCGCCGCTTTCGGGCTCAACTGCTGTTACGATGACGCTGTCCCCTTCGGCCTGCAGGGCAAGACCCAGACTGCCCAGATTGAAATCCGGAGACATGTCGCTAGAGGCAACTTTGGTGGTCCCGCCCTTCAGTTTGGCAATCTTGGGTTCCAGAACAACGGTTTTGCCGCCGCGATAGACCTTCATTTCGGTGTTCTTGCCGATTTCCGCATCCGCCACGGCCAGCGTCAGATCGCCAACATCGCCGATTTCGGTATCGCCAAAGCCGATGATCACATCACCGCTTTTCACACCGGCCTCTTTGGCAGGGCTGCCATCCTGCACGCTATCGACAATCACGCCCTTGGCTTTGTCCAGCCCCAGACTTTCGGCGATATCGTTGGTGACGTTCTGGATGCTGACACCCAGCCAGCCGCGTTCGACCTGGCCATTGGCCTCGATTTCCGAAACGATGGATTTTGCCAGTTCGGCAGGGATCGAAAAGCCGATGCCAACGCTGCCGCCCGAGGGGGAGTAGATGGCGGTGTTCACACCCACAACATTCCCTTGCGCGTCAAACAGCGGACCGCCCGAGTTGCCTTTGTTGATCGGGGCGTCCACCTGGATGAAATCATCGTAGGGGCCAGCGCCGATGTCACGGCCGCGGGCCGAAACGATGCCCGAGGTCACACTGCCACTCAGACCGAACGGTGCGCCAACGGCAAAGACCGGATCACCAACACGCAGCTTGTCCGAGTTTCCCCATTTGACAGACGGCAGTTTGCCGCCCGCGTCGATTTTCAGAACAGCCAGATCGGTTTTCGGATCGGTTCCCAGCAGGGTTGCGTCAAACTCGCGCCCGTCTTTCAGGGTCACGCTCAGTTTGTCTGCGCCTTCGACAACGTGGTTGTTGGTGACGATGATACCGTCCTCGTCAATCACAAAGCCGGAGCCAAGCGCCTGTGCGGGCTGTGTATTGCGGAACTGTTTCGGGCCGCCTTGCTGTTCGTCAAAGAACCGTTTGAACATTTCGCCCATCGGCCCTTCGGGTAAATTGTCGGGCAGGGCACCCTGAGGGATGTTTTCAGCGGTTTTGCCCGTGTGGGTGGCGGTGATTTTGACCACGGCGGGGCTGACCACCTCGATCAGATCGGCCAGATTTGCCGGTTGTGTCCATGCGACAGGGGCCACGGTGGCGGTTTGCGCGGTGGTTTGCATCGGCATCATCATCCCGACAGCGCCAATGGCTGCGGCCGTGGTGCCCAGTAATACGCGACGCACTGTATTGTATCTGCTAGAGTTTCTCATTGTTCTTCCTTCCATGAGTGCTTCTTGCTCATGGATATGGTCCTCGCGGGTGGAGAACGTATGACGCCAACATTACAAAACCTTCATTTTGGGAAAATGGCGGGCAGGGCAGGCGGTTTTAAGGGGGGGCGTGATTCTATTTTTCGACAAGTCCGATAAGTAAGGCGCGGTTAATACTGCCTTATTTTGGCCACTCAACTCGAAGTTTGTATCCCTCCGGTGCCCAATGGCCGGAAAAACATCCACGGTGTTTCCCGATTTTAAACAGTTAACGAATGGCGAATACAGGCGTTAAAGCCAGAAAATACGCTTGTTGACCTGACCTGAACCGGATCGTGCATCCCGCATCTGAAACCTGTTTCATTGGAATTAATTACCCTGTTCAGGGGGGTACTGTTTTTAGATTGGCAACAAAAAATGAACACCAATAAGTAGAAAAAATAATGAAATATGGCGGAAAATAGTCAATTATGGCGAAAATAAAACGTGACTAAACAACAACAATACCGGTTAAAAGATACAAATTACAGTGATTTACCAGATGATAAAAAATACCGGGTTCACAACTTGAGTGGTCCTCTTTAGGGGTATTGGTCAAGTGTCGCATCATTCAACCGGTGCGATGAATTGGGACATCGGGACTCTGTTATTCAGGCCCGGTTTTCCGTGTTTGATTTTGGAGACCTGAATGCGACTAGTTGCTACTATTCTAACCGCGCTGTTTGTGATGCTGTCATCTGCCCCGACATGGGCACAGGACAAGCCGCGAATTGCTTTTCTGTATCATACCCCTGAAGGTAATATCGGTTGGTCGTATGAGCATGACCGCGCCCGTAAAGAGGTGGAAGAACACTTCGGCGACAAGATAGAGGTCAGCTATTTCTGGAATATAGCAGAAGGCGGCGAGGGCGAGGCCAAGATGAGAGAATTGGCTGCCGAAGGGTATGACCTGATATTCGCCACATCCTATGGCTATCTGAATGGCGTTCTGAATGCAGCATTTGCCAATCCGGAAACAAAGTTTGAACATTCCAACGGGTTTGTGCGCGCGCCCAATTCGTCGACATACAGTATCCGCACCTATGAGGGACGGGTTATCCAGGGCATTATTGCCGGCAATATGACCAAGACGAACAAGATCGGTTATATCGCATCTTATGCAATCCCCTATGTCATCCGCGACATCAACGCGGCCTTTCTGGCGGCCCGTTCGGTTAATCCGGATGTGGAATTTGAAATTGTCTGGCTGAACACATGGGAAAACCACGACCTCGAGGCACAGGCCGCACGCGACCTGATCGCCAACGGGGCGGATGTTCTGATGCAAAACACCAATACGATTGAACCGATGGTGGTTGCGCAGGAACTGGGGGCGTTTTCGTTCGGGCAGGATTCCGACATGAGCGCCTATGGTCCCGATGCCAGCCTGACATCTTCAATCGACCACTGGGCTCCCTATTATATCGAGCGGGTTCAGGCCTTGCTGGATGGCAAATGGGAAAGCCATGACACTTGGGGCGGTCTCGCCTCGGGGATGCTGGAAATCGGACCCTATTCCGACCTGATCCCTTTGCGTGTGCAGGCACAAGCCAATGACGCAATCGCCAAAATCAAAGAAGGGCGCCTACATCCCTTTACCGGACCGATCCGCAAACAGGACGGAAGTGGTTGGCTGGCTGCTGGTGAAACAGCAAGCGACAGTGAACTGCTGACGATGTTCTTTTTCGTTGAGGGGATTACCGGGATTATCCCGCAATAGCTTGAGGGCAATGGGGAATCTCGATGGAAAAACGTGAGAGTATGATGAAAAAGTATAACAAATTTATAGCAATGACCTTTGGGGCAACTTTGGCTTTGCTAGCACCTGCCGCGATAGCGCAGGATAATGTGGTCACTCTGCAATCGCCGGACAAGAAAATTTCGGTCAAGGGTGAACTGCTGAGTGTTGATGACGCGTTCTATGTTATCAAAACAGTTGTTGGTGAAATGACTGTCAGCCGTGATCTGGTCACTTGCGAAGGGGTGGCCTGTCCGGGTGCGGAACCCGAAGCGGCAGCAGATGACGGAACTGTCGTTCTGAAGTCGGGCGACGGCACCACCTTTAGTGGCGAGCTGCTGGATTTCGACGGCACGAACTACACGCTGAAAACCGTCGTCGGTGTTCTGACCATCCGTAGCGAATTCGTAACCTGCGAGGGGGCCTCTTGCCCAAGCGAAAAGGCCGAAGAGCAAGTGGACAGAATGGTTAGCCTGATTTCGGGGGACGGCACACGCTTTAGCGGTACCCTGCAGGAATACGACGGCACGAACTATGTGATTGAAAGTGATCAGGGCGTTCTGACCGTGCGTAGTGAATTCGTGACCTGTGTGGGCGACGCCTGTCCGGATCTTGGCCCTGTTGTGGCCGAATTCAAAATCGCATCCCCTGCCGGTGTCGGCGAGCAATTTATCGGCAAGGCGCTGAACCGGTTTGCGGATGAAAAGTCCCTGAATGTAACACGTTCGATTTCCTATGACGGAACCGAAGTGAACTATCTGCTGGGGAACAATTCAGGCGAACTGATTGCCAGTATCACCGTTACACCAACGGACGATATTGCATCCCTCAAGGCGCTGTTTTCCGGCGAGGCGGCCTTTGCGCTGACCCGCGAGGATTTCACCGCAGAAGAGATCGCCTCGATCGTCAACATGCCTGCCAGGGATGTGGCGGCGCGGCTGAATGCCCAGATCATTGCGCTTGATGCTTTGACGGCAACCATGAACCCCGCGAACCGCGTGCGTTCTGTGTCGTTGCAGCAGATGGGCGATATCCTGTCCGGCCGTGTTACCAACTGGAAACATGTCGGCGGTGACGACGGCGCAATCCAGCTGCATGTTCTGAACAAGGACAGCAATCTGGCACGGGTGATCAAACGCGATATTCTGGCGCCGCGCGGCTTGCGGTTGTCTGCGAATGTGACTGTCCATGAAACACTGGACGAGTTGAACAAAGCGATTGCCGATGATCCGGCAGGTTTTGCAATTTCCTATCGTTCGCAGAACAAAGGCAATGCCATTCCGACCACGCGCAATGCCTGTAACATCTTCTCGAGCGCGAATTCCTTTTCGCTGCAGACCGAAGAATACCCGCTGACGATGGGCTGGAACCTGTATACCCTTCAAGGGCAGGATGCTCCGGATCTTTCCAAGAGCCTGGCTGAATATCTGTCCTCGAACGAAGGACAAGCCGCCGCACAAGAGGCCGGTCTGGTTGGTCTGGCAATCGACAAGCAAGCCATGAGTGAGCAGGGCGAACGTCTGTTGTCCGCAATGCTGGCCTCGTCGATTGATCGCGCCGGTATCAACGCCTATCGCGATTATCTGGCCGAGGTTTCGACAGCGGACCGTTTGTCGACCACGCTGCGGTTTGTGTCCGGCTCGGCCCAGTTGGACGAACGCGCCCTGCGCGATGTTCGCCGGATTTCCGAACTGGTGCGCAACGGATCGATTGATGGCAACGACATCCTGTTGGTCGGCTTTAGTGATGCGGTTGGCGTATTCAACAACAATATCGGACTGTCCAAGGCCCGTGCCGAACGCGCCAAGGCCGATATTCTGAACAGCACCATCGGTATTCTGGACGCCAGGAACGTCAAGACCTTCGGCTTTGGTCCGGTTGCACCGGTCGGGTGTAACGAAACGCTGGAGGGACGCCAGTTGAACCGCCGGGTCGAAGTATGGATCCGTGGCTCGAACCAGGGCAAACTGCGCTAGGATCACAGCCTTTTTGAAAAACAAAACCGCGACCGGTAAAACGGCCGCGGTTTTTTTATGTCCGGTATGAAAAAGGGCGGCCCCGAAAGGCCGCCCTTGAAACTGTTTCGCCTGACGGCTCTATCAGCCTTCGGATTTCAGATCGTTATACAGTTCGAACGCCTGCTTGGCGGGCATCAGTTCATGCACAACTTTGGAAACCGCCTTGATCATTGCAACTGGGGCTTCCGACTGGAAGATGTTGCGGCCCATGTCGACACCGGCAGCGCCCTGATCGACAGCGCGGAACGCCATGTCCAGCGCATCCAGCTCGGGCAGCTTCTTGCCCCCCGCAATCACGATCGGCACGGGGCAACCGGCGACAACTTTTTCAAAGCCTTCTTCGATGAAGTAGCTTTTGACGTAATGCGAGCCGATCTCGGCGGCGATACGGGTGGCCAGACCAAAGTAGCGCGCATCGCGGGCCATGTCTTTGCCAACGCCGGTGACGGCCAGTGTCGGGATGCCCACGCGCATGCCTTCGTCAATCAGGCGGATCACGTTGGTGATGGATTTATGTTCGTATTCCGCACCGATATAGACCTGTGCGGCCATCGCGCAAACACCCATACGAACCGCGTCATCCATCGCAACCGCGATGGTTTCGTTCGACAGTTCCGACAGGATCGAGTTGCCGCCAGAGGCGCGCATCACAACCGGTTTTGTCAGGGTTGGCGGGATCATCGAGCGCAGAACGCCACGGGTACACATCAAGACATCGGCGTGTTCGGCCAGCGGCAGGATGTTCAGGTCGATCCGTTCCAGACCCTTTGTCGGCCCCTGGAAATAGCCGTGGTCAAAGGCGAGCATAACGGTGCGGCCTGTGTCGGGGTTGAAGATGCGGCTCATCTTGTTTTTGATGCCCCAGTCGTAATTGGCAAGGCCCTTCAGGAAAAAGCCCTGTTTGTCCTGCGGGGTGTTCAGACCAAAGTCTTTGCCGTCCTTGATGTCATCAATATCTGCCATGTCGTGTTCCTGTCTTTTCGGGTTTAAGTGTTAGCGGTTTCAAGCGCCTTGACCATTGCGGCAAAGGCACGTTTGGGTTTCTTGGCGCCCAGAACGGCGCTGCCGCTGACCACCATATCGGGGGCGCAGGCGGCGATTTCGGCAATGCTGTCCAGCGTGACGCCGCCATCAAAGGCCAGCATCGCGTCGGGGGCGATTTCGCGCAGCGCGGTGAGGCGGGCGCAGGCGGCGGTGATGTCGGCAGGGGTGCCGCGCGGGTCCAGTGACAGCACAAGGATCATATCGGGGTTCAGCGCCAGAAGGGGGGCTGCATCCTCCAGCGTGGTGCCGGGCACAAGGGCCAGACCGGCCATGACGGGGCGCTTGGATGCCTGAATGATTTTGATCGCCTCAGTGGCGTTATCGGATTCCGCATGTACGGTAATCATATCGGCACCGGCCTTGATATAGCTTTCCACATGGGCGGCGGGATCCTGCACCATCAGATGCACATCGCGCAGCAGGCCCAGATCCATCGCGGCGACAAAGCCCGGCCCGCCGATCATCTGGGGCACAAACACGCCATCCATAATGTCGAAATGCAGGATGTCGCAATCCCATTCGGCCACGTTTTGCGCCGCGCGGCGCAGGTTGCCCAGATCGGCGGCAAACAGGCCAAGGCTGATGCCTTTGGCGCGGGATTTCAGATCATTGATGCTCATCATATCATTCCTAGAAAATCACGCCTTTGCGCAGGATGAAACAGCCATAGGGCCGCATGTCGGTGGTGGCAACCACACCAAAGGCCCCGCGGGCGCGCTGATAGAACGCCTGACGCTCGATACTGCCAAGGGCGGCGCCTTCGGGCATGGCGGCTGTCAGGATGTCAAAGGCCTGTGTGTGGACCTCGCCCATTTCGTCGGGCGCGTTATCAATCTGCATGCGCAAGGCGCAGGCATCGGTAAACCCGTCCAGAGGCATCACACCGGTGATCAGTCTGATCGCATCGGGGGCCGTCATGGCGGGCAGGGGGATCACGTCGCCCCAATGGGTATGGGCGGCGGTCGAGGCGGCAGGGAAATTGGCATCGGCCACAACGATTTCGTCGCCATGCCCCATGCGCATCAGGCAATCCAGCAAATCAGGCGTCATGTTGGCGTCTATTCCGATCAGCATCATCTGCTCCTTTACCGTAAATGGGGGCCGCGACCCGTTTTGCCGCAGCCCCCGTTGTCAGATCCGTCTCAAAGCCCTAGCGCGGAGGCAGGGGCATCCATGCAGGCACGGCAACATCGGCGTGGGCGAACTGGGGCAGTTTGGCCGACAGCTCTTCCATGTTCTTGATGTCTTTGTCATGCAGCATGGCCTGAGTGATCAGGGTAGGCGGAATGATCACGTTGTGGCCGGGGTCTTCGCCTGCCAGCATCATGGCCAGTGCCCGCACCGATACTTCGCCCACAACAGCGGGGTTGGTGGCGGCGGTGGCGGCCCATGCGCTGTTTGGTTCACGCATGGCGGAAATATCGGCGGTGGATACGTCGGCCGAGTAGATCTTGATCTGCTCGTTCATGCCGGCTTCGTCCACAGCGATTTTCACACCCTTGGCGAATTCGTCATAGGGGGCGAACATCACGGTGATATCCGGATGGGCCTGCAGAACCGAACGCGCCTGGTTGGCAACCGAGTTGGCAATCGGGTTGTCCAAAGTGCCGAACTGGGCAACTTCTTCGATGCCGGGGTATTTGGCTTTGAACTCGACCCATGTTTCATCACGCCGGTCCAGTGGCGCAATACCGGCCACATAGACATAACCGGCCTTGAAGGCTTCGCCGTTGTCCTTGATGGCTTGTTCCAGCGCCAGACGGGCCAGATCGCGGTCCGACTGTTCGATCTGCGGAATGGCAGGGTTTTCGACGTTTACGTCAAATGCCACAACCTTGATCCCTGCATCGATGGCGCGCTGTGCGGCCTCTTGCATGGATTCGGTCAGACCGTGCTGGATGATGATGCCGTCAACGCCAAGGGCGATGGCCTGATCCACCATGTCAGCCTGAAGGGCTGCATCCTGACGGCTGTCGAATACCCGCAGGTCAACGCCAAGGGCGGCAGCCTGTGTTTCAACGCCCGACAGATAGGCTTGGAAAAAGTCGCCGGTGGACAGATAGCGCACCAGCGCGATTTTCACATCACCCGCATTGTCGAAAGGTGCCGGCATTTCGCCAGCAAATGTCGGACTGGCAAAGCCGGTTGCAAGTGCTGCAATCCCGCCTGCCATGCCCAGAACGATACGTCGTGTCAGTTTCATATTATGGTTCTCCCTTTTTAATTAGTAGTGCAGTCTAGTGGTTTGATCCGCCGCGCCGACCTGTCAGCACGAAGGTAAAGACGAGGGCAATCACAAGCACCGCCCCCTTGACGAAATCCTGTGTGTAGTAGGGCGCGTTCATCATGGTCAGACCCTGCAGCAGGATGCCGACAAACAGCGCACCGATGGCGGTGCCAAAGGCGTTGGGTTTGGCCGCACCCATTACGGCGTAACCGATCAGCGCGGCGGCCACGGAATCCAGCAGCAGGTTGTTGCCCGAGGCAATATCGCCGCGCCCCAGGCGCGCCGCCAGCAGGATGCCCCCGATCGAGGCCAGCACGCCGGAAATCATATAGGCCAGAATTTTATAGCGGTTGACGTTGGTCCCCGCCAGTGCGGCGGCGCGGGCGTTGGAACCGATGGCATACATCAGCCGACCGTGGCGGGTCAGTTCCAGAAACACCCAGCACAGGATGGCCACGATCACCAGAATAACCACCGATACCGGGATCAGGTTATCGATAAAGAAATCGAACCGGTGACGGCCCAGCCACAGGAATTCCGGTGCGAATGTGCCATTTGCGGTGCTTCCGTCGGGCAGTTTCATGCCGGTGGCGATGGAGCGGCCCTCGGTCGGGATACGTTGCAGCCCGATCAGCAGGAACATCATCCCCAATGTTGCCAGCAGATCGGGCACCTTCATTTTCACAATCAGCAGGCCGTTCACCAGACCGATCAACGCCCCCATCACCAGACAGGCAATGACGGCCGTAACCGCGCCCATTTCCAGCACCACCATCACATAGGCTGACAACATCAGCGCCGATGTGGCGGTTGAGCCGATCGACAGGTCAAACCCGTCCACAACCAGTGTGAATGTGACCCCCAGTGCCAGAATACCGGTGATCGCCACCGACTGGAAAATGAAAACCGCGCTATAGGGGCTAAGGAACCCTTCGGTCGAGACCGAGAAAAAGATCAACAGCCCCGCCAGCAGGGTCAGAAACCCGTAACGGATGGCATAGTCCACCAAGGTTTTCTTTGGTGCCATGTCTTTGTGCGTATTCGTGCCGTCCTGCATTTTCGGTTATCCGTTCACTTGAGTATTGGTTTGTCCGTTGGTGCCGTTGGTCATGCCTGCGACTTCGGCCACCACCTGTTTTACGTCCAGATCGATATTGCGGTGTTCACCGACGATGGCGTGATCCGCCAGCACGATGATCCGGTCGGCGATTTCCAGAACCTCGTCCATTTCCGAGGCCAGAACGATGGTCGCCCGCCCCATGGCCGTTTCGCGGATTTTCGCACCGATGTCGCGGCGGGCCTTGATATCCACGCCTTGAAATGGCTCGTCCAGGATCAACAGGTCCGACGGCTGGCTTAACCAGCGGCCGATCACCACCTTTTGCTGGTTGCCGCCCGACAGGGTGCCGATGTCGTCCTGTTCGGACTGGCAGACGATGTTCAGATCTTGGATGGTTTGTCGCGTGGCGCGGGCCTCGTGCCGGCGGTTGACGAATGAAAATGTGGAGAACCGCGCCAGAAACGGGGCGGTGATGTTTTTGGTCAGGTTGTGGTCCTGTAACACGCCATTGGTGCCGCGATCTTTGGCGCACATGAACACACCGGTATCAATCGCGTGGCGCGGGGATTTCGGGGTGTAGGGCGCGCCCAGCAGGGACATGCTGCCGCCGGCCGGCTTTTTCAGCCCGTACAGAATGGCCGCCAGTTCCGATTTACCCGATCCAACCAGCCCCGTGATCGCCAGAACCTCGTCCGCGTGGACGGTCAGGTTGATTTTGGAGGTGCCTTCGCGGATTTGCAGATCCTTCAGTTCCAGCACGGGCTGGCCAGCGGATTTGATGTCCAGATCGACCTCGGATATTTTATGGCCCAGCATGGCGTTCACCGCGGCTTCGTAATCCAGCGGCTTTTCCTCGAAGGTGCCAACGATTTCGCCATCGCGCATGCTGACAATCCGGTCGGCAATGCGGTGGATATCGCTGGTCCGGTGCGAGATATAAAGAATAGCCACACCGGCATCGCGCAGACGGTCCAGCAGGGTGAACAGCCGCGCGGCCTCGGTGGCGGACAGGGACGAGGTGGGTTCGTCCAGAATCATCAGTTTGGGTTCATGCGCCATCGCGCGGGCAATGGCGACCAACTGGCGGTCGGCCAGTGCCAATTCGTTTACCGGCTGATTCACATCTACATCCAGCCCCATCGACCGGGCCAGCTTTTGCGCCTTTTGCCGGATGTCGCGCCGTTTCAGGAAAAAACCGCTGCCCGGTTCCGCCAATGTGTCCAGCATCAGGTTTGACGCCACATCCAGATCGGGAATCACCCCGTCGTTGATATTCTGGTGAACGGTGACGATACCGGCGCGGATCGCCTCGGAGGGGGTGG
>WGBJ01000430.1 GCA_015494385.1 Marinosulfonomonas sp. | reverse complement strand
GGTTGAAGGCTTCTTTACACAACAGGAAAAGGTAGCAATCAATGGATGACACCACGACAGATATGCCCGCCGACAGCCAGAACCCGTTCAATCAGGTACCGATTGAAATAACCATTTCTGTTGGCAAAGCCCGCCCAAAAATCAAAGAGCTGTTGCAACTGGAACAAGACGCCGTTCTGCCGCTGGATAAACGAATCGAGGATCCGGTTGAACTTTATGTCGGCGACCGCCTGATCGCGCGCGGTGAATTGCAAGAACTGGATGGCGATCAAGCCGGACAGCTGGCCGTACGCCTGACCGAAGTCGTAAACCTGCAGGACGGCCTGTAAACCATGAAAACCAGCACCCCTTTTCGCCTGCTCCTTGGACTCACCGCAATTTCGTTAACCATGATTGCCATGCCCGCCGCCGCGCAGGAAATTTCGATCTCGCTGGGTGATAGCGGATCGATCTCGGCCCGCAGTATCCAGTTGCTACTGCTGATTACGGTCCTTAGCATCGTGCCGGGTCTGGCTATCATGCTCACCTGTTTTCCATTTATTGTAACGGTCCTGTCCATCCTGAGACAGGCAATCGGGTTGCAACAATCTCCGCCGAACATGCTGATCATCAGCCTTGCTATGTTTCTGACCTATTTCGTGATGGAACCCGTTTTTACCCAGGCCTGGAGCAGTGGCATCGACCCGCTGATCAACGACAAAATCACGGTCGAGCAGGCCTTCACCAACACAATCACGCCATTCCGTCACTTTATGGCCAACCGCATTGATCCGGAAACTTTTGAATCCCTCGCCGCGTTACGACCCGACGCCAGACTGGCGGGTGCAACCGCCACACAACCACTTTCGCTGCTGGTGCCATCCTTTTTGCTATCGGAAATTGCCCGCGCTTTTGAAATCGGCTTTCTGGTTTTCCTGCCGTTTCTGATCATCGACCTTGTGGTCGCAGCTATTCTGATGTCGATGGGGATGATGATGGTGCCGCCGGCAATCGTATCACTGCCCTTCAAGCTGGCCTTCTTTGTCGTTGCCGATGGCTGGACGCTGATTTCCAGCGCATTAGTCAGAAGCTATTTCTGATCCAAACCCGTGCCCGCCCGGAACCCTTGCAAACCGGTTGTCAAATTAGCGCACAATAAATTCGGCATGCAGGGCGCCTGCGGCTTTGATGCTTTTCAGAATGTCGATCATATCGCGGGGTGATACCCCCAGCGCGTTCAAACCCGCGATCACTTCGGACAACGAAGTACCCTCGGACAGTTCTGCCAACCCGATCCCCGGGTCTTCCTGAATAGAAGCATTGGTGCGCGGCACCACAACACTTTCCCCCGCTGCAAACGGGTTGGGCTGCACCACAATCGGTTGTTCTTCTATCCGCAAAGTCAGGTTTCCCTGCGAAACCGCCACGCGCGAAATGCGCACATCCTCGCCCAGAACAATTGTGCCAGAGCGTTGATCCACAACCACCCGCGCCTTGCGCTGTGGCTCGACCAGAATATTTTCAATTCTGGAAATTGCATGTGCTGCCGATGCCTGCCGCGTGGCCTTGATGTCCAGTTGCACCGTGCCCGCATCCAGCATCATCGCCACACCGCGCCCGAATGATTTATTGATTGCACGCTCAATCCGCTCGGCCGTGGTGAAATCGGGAGTACGCAAAGCCAGCCGGATTTGGGACAACGCACCAAAATCAAAGTCTATCTCGCGCTCGATATATGCGCCGGACGGAATAACACCCGCCGTAGGCACCCCTTGGACAACACCACCTGCATCGCCGGTTGCCGAAATTCCACCGGCAATTATAGTCCCCTGACCAACCGCATATATCTGCCCGTCTGCCGCATTCAAAGGGGTCATAATCAATGTCCCCCCCAACAGGCTTTTAGCGTCCCCAATAGCGGAAACCGTTACATCAATGCGCCCGCCTGCCCGTGCAAAAGCGGGCAAATTTGCTGTGACAAACACAGCCGCCACGTTCTTGGGCCGGAATTGCTCGCCGGTGATATTCACCCCCAGCCGCTCCAGAATGTTGGACATGATTTCTTCGGTAAATGGCGCGTTCCGGATGCCGTCGCCGGTCCCATTCAACCCGACAACCAATCCATAACCGACCAGATCGTTCCCCCGAACCCCATCGAATTCAACCAGATCTTTTATCCTGATTGGCCCCGAAATTGCCACTGTAGACAGTGATAAAATCGCTAGAAAACAGGCAAGAATTTGTTTTATCATTTCAGAAAATCCACAAGGCTCATGCGCGACATGCGCGATGTTAAGGCATAAAGCGTTTCAAGTTGGGTTTGGACCTGTTCCAGCTCACTGGCGGCAGAATACGGATCAACTTCGAGCAGTCCGGTGCGGGTGATTTCCAATGCCGATATTTCCGCTGTGGTTTGCACCAAAGTCGTTTCGATCCGAGCTTCCGCTGTTCCGAGGTTTGCACGCATGTTGGTTTGCGCATCCCCGATTGACAATAACCCGTTACCAGCGCGTTCCAGCAACTCGGCCTGCCCGGCCAGATCACCCGCGAGCGCACCTTCCGACACCAGCGCAGCCAAGGCCAGATTTTTCAAGGTTTCGCGAAATGTCGGATCGGCCGCAGTAACGGACAAATCTGCCTGCTCTCCCGCCGCGATATTGAACGCCGAAAGGGACGTGGTTGATCCAAGATAGCCCGAGGTTTCAAACCCCCCGCCTGCCAGATTGAACCAGTCATCAACCGCCGAAGCGACCCCGCCTGCCGTGGTTTGGCCCGCAATCGCAACCTGCAAATCTGCCAACATGGTGGAGGC
>WGBJ01000429.1 GCA_015494385.1 Marinosulfonomonas sp. | reverse complement strand
GATCAGCACCAGCACCGACATCAGCACGAACATCACGTTGTCCTCGACCGTCAGCGCCCGCAGGAAGGCGCCAGAGGCATCGCGCCACGTCCACAGCACCGTGCGGTCCCCGCCCGCGCGCAGCAGGTCCAGCGCCATGTCGTCCACCTTTTCAGGCTCCGCAACCATCACTTCCAATTCGTCTACAACCCCGTCAGGGTTGGAAGCATCTCCTTCGCGGTTAAAGAAACTCTGAGCTTCTCTGAATGGCATGTATATGCGGACGCCGTCGATGTCGTAACGGCCAACCGAGAAGATATAGACCACCTCGTAAACCTTTACGCGGGGGCTGCGGCCAAAGGGGGTTATTGTGCCGTTGGGGGAAATCAGCTTGATCTTGTCACCCACTCCAAGGCCCAGCGTGTTGGCGATCCCCTTGCCGATGGCGACAGTTTCGCCATCGAATTGTTCGATGTCACCAATCTGGTCTTCGCCAGTGGCAATCCGCGGTATTCCCTTCAGATCCTCACGGCTGATGCCGAACACTTGCGCGCCGGTATTATATTGCCGGTTGTTCGCCATCACCTGCCCCTTGATCAGCGGGGCAACGCGGGTGACGCCGGGGATTTGGCGGATGCGCTCGGCCTTTTCCTTGTAATCCTCCATCACACGGCTGGTGTGGCCGCTGTCATCCACCGCGATCGAGTTGTACACCGTCACATGGGCATTGGCGCCCAGAATGGTATCGACGAATTCGGCCCGAAAACCGGCCCGCACGGCCAATGTGATGATCAATGCGGCCACGGCCAGCGTGATGCCGATCAGGGAAATCCATGTCATGATACTGACACCGCCTTCGGCGCGTTTGGCGCGCAGGTAGCGCCAGGCGATCATCCATTCGAATTTTGAAAAAGGGGCGGTTTGTCCGGCCAAGGTCTCTGCTCGCTTTTTTAAGTTGCTTTGGCGCGGAGTCTGGGGGGATGCGCGCGGATGGTCAAGGGGGAAAGCGGCAACGCAAGGCCATCTGCGACCGGCACCGGATTTTGCTGCCCCGGACCTGATCCGGGGCCTTCTGTTTTGTTGGCAACAGGCCCCGGATCAAGTCCGGGGCAGCGCATATCCCGCTGTCCGTCGAAACATCCGCCGCAAGCCCCCGAACAACATCCCAAGCCCCAGCCATCCGGCCAGAAAGCCAATACCGGCGGTGATAAACCCGTCTGTCGTAACAGGCACGGCGGGCTTGTAATCCTCCCATGTGCGCTGTGCCAGATCGGTATCCGAGAAGCGGTAGAACTGCACCAGCCGTTCCAATGGTGTTGCGCTGCGCAAGGCGGTCAGGTTGGTGGACAGGCGCTCGTATCGGTGGATCGAGGTTTCGATCGTATCGCGCAACCCCTCCTGAAAATCGTCGCCCTGCATCCGGTTCAACGCCTCTTGCCGGGTCAGACCGCTGGCCGTGGCGGTCAGATCAAAGGCCACCACCACGCCGCGCAATTCATCCACGGCACCGGACATGCGCTGCATATATTGCTGCGAGAATTCGGGAAATTGCGACAGCGCCACCGCGCCTGCGATGCCGCCCGCCATGGTCAGCGTTCGTATCATTTTGCCTGCCTGCTGTTTTTTTGTTTTGCAGGCAGTATAGCAGGAAATAGCGGGGGCGAAAAGCACCTGCCATTTCCGGAGCGATGGCGGGGTAATGGCGGGGTGAACCCCGCCCTACAGGTTGGCGTAAATCTCGACCACTTTAGCGACGGCCTGTTCCGGCGGCATTTCCACGCTTTCGCCGGTTTTGCGGCTGGTCAGTTCGACCACGCCGTTTTTCAAACCGCGCGGGCCAACAGTGATGCGCCACGGCAGGCCGATCAGATCCATCGTTGCAAATTTGCCGCCTGCCCGCTCATTCCGGTCATCATAAAGCGGCTCAAGCCCCGCCGCCGTCAGCGCGGAATAGAGGCTTTCGCACGCCGCATCTGCGGCCTCGTCGCCTTGGCGCAGGTTGATGATGCCGCAGTGGAACGGTGTCACACCTTCGGGCCAGATGATGCCCTTGTCATCGTGCGATGCCTCGATGATCGCGCCCAGCAGGCGGGATACGCCGATGCCGTGGCTGCCCATATGCACCGGCACATGTTCGCCCTGATCGTTGACCACGGTTGCGCCCATCTTTTCGGAATAGGTGGTGCCGAAATAGAAGATCTGCCCAACCTCGATGCCACGGGCGACGCGGCGGCGGTCCTCGGGCACCTCGTTGAATTCCGCTTCATCGTGGGTTTCGTCGGTGCGGGCATATAGCGAAGTGAATTCGTCCATCACCGCCTGACATTGCGCCACATCGTCAAAATCGATGTCGCGTTTGCCCAGCGAAATATCGGTGACTTTGCTGTCATAGAACACTTCGCTTTCACCGGTTTCGGCCAGCACAAGGAATTCATGGGTATAGTCGCCACCAATCGGGCCGGAATCAGCGCGCATCGGGATCGCTTGCAGGCCCATGCGCTCATAGGTGCGTAGATAGCTGACCAAGTGGCGGTTATAGGCGTGCAGTGCGTCCTCTTTGCTCAGATCAAAGTTGTAGCCGTCCTTCATGAAAAACTCGCGGCCACGCATCACGCCGAAACGGGGGCGGATTTCGTCGCGGAATTTCCACTGGATCTGGTACAGGGTCAGCGGCAGGTCTTTGTAGCTTTTGACATAAGAGCGGAACACATCGGTGAACATTTCCTCGGCGGTGGGGCTATACAGCAAATCGCGCCCGTGCCGGTCCTTCATGCGCAGCATTTCTTCGCCATAGCCGTCATAACGCCCGCTTTCGCGCCACAGGTCGGCCGATTGCAGGGTGGGCATCAGCATCGGGATGTGGCCCGCGCGTTGCTGTTCCTCGTGCACGATGTTCTCGATCTTTTTCAGCACCTTGAACCCCAGCGGCAGCCAGGAATAGATCCCGGCGCTGGCCTGTTTGATCATACCGGCGCGCAGCATATAGCGGTGGGAAACGATCTGCGCCTCGGCAGGGGTTTCTTTCAGAACGGGCAGAAAATAGCGCGACAGTCGCATTTGGTCACCTTTGGACATGGGAATTCGGGTTGCCAAGGGGTTTAGGATAGGTGCGCGCAACAGACAAGAGCCGTTTCAACGCCCCTTGAAACCTGCGCCCGCATGGGCGATGTGTTAGGAAACCGGATTGTTAGGGATATTTCATGGCGCTGCCCGCACGCGAACAAACAAAATACTGGAGCATCGCCACAGCGGTGTTTCTGGTTGTGCTGTGGTATCTGGGCGATGTGATCCTGCCCTTCGTGCTGGGCGGGGCGATTGCCTATTTCCTTGATCCCGTTGCAGACCGGCTGGAAAAGATAGGGCTTTCGCGGGTCTGGGCCACTGTGGTGATCACCTTTTTCGGGTTAATCATATTCACCCTGATGGCCCTGCTGATCGTCCCGACGCTGGTGGAACAAACCATCGCGCTGATCAATTCCGCCCCCGAAATTTTCAGCAAACTAAAGAATTTTCTGACCGAACGCTTCCCGTCCCTGATGGATGCCAATTCCACCCTGCGCCATTCGCTGGAAGGGCTGGGCGTGGCCATTCAGGACAAAGGGGTTCAACTGGTCAACGGGGTTTTGTCCTCGGCGATGAGCCTGATCAACATCATCGTGCTGATGGTGATCGTGCCCGTGGTGGCGTTTTACATGCTGCTGGACTGGGACCGGATGGTCGCCAAGATCGACGCACTTTTGCCACGCGACCATGCGCCGGTGATCCGGCGGCTGGCCCGCGATATCGACAAAACGCTGGCCTCTTTCATTCGCGGCCAGGGCACCGTTTGCCTGACCATGGGGGCCTATTACGCCATCGGGCTGATGCTGGTGGGGTTGCAATTCGGACTTCTGGTGGGGGCTTTTGCCGGTCTGATCACCTTTATTCCCTATGTCGGCGCGCTGGTTGGCGGGGCGCTGGCCATCGGGCTGGGCCTGTTCCAGTTCTGGGGCGACTGGGTATCGCTGGGGCTGGTGGCCGGTGTGTTCGTGCTGGGCCAGGCGCTGGAAGGCAACGTGATCACCCCGAAACTGGTGGGCAACAGCGTGGGCCTGCACCCTGTCTGGCTGATGTTCGCATTGTCGGTGTTCGGCAATCTGTTCGGCTTTGTCGGGATGCTGGTGGCTGTGCCGGTGGCGGCCAGCATCGGCGTGATCATCCGCTTTGCCATCGAGCAGTATAAACAGGGGCGGCTGTATCAGGGGCTTGCGGGGCAAACCAAAGCCGAGCCGGAAACCGGTGATCTGCCAGAAACCGAAGAAACCTGATCCATGGCCGAACAGATGACATTCGACCTGCCCGTCAAAACGGCGCTGGGGCGTGACGATTTCTTTGTCTCGCCGATCAATGCGCTGGCGGTGCAGATGCTGGAAAACTGGCCCGCGTGGCCAAACCACAAACTGGCGCTGATCGGCCCCAAGGGCGCTGGCAAAACCCATCTGGTGCAGGTCTGGGCGACAGACACCGGCGCAACCGTGCTGCCCGCGCGTGAATTGCCCGATGCCGACATCCCCGCGCTGATTGATGCCCCGATTGCCATCGAGGACATCCGCAATATCGCCACCAATATGCCCGCCCAGGAGGCGCTGTTCCATCTGCACAATCTGGCACAGGCCCACGGCACCCCGCTGCTGCTGACCGCCGACATCGCGCCGAACCACTGGGGCCTGACCCTGCCCGATCTGCAAAGCCGCATGACGGCGACCACCATCACCACCCTGCCCGCCCCCGATGACGCTTTGTTGGCGGCGGTGCTGGTGAAACTGTTTGCCGATCGCCAGATCACGGTGCAACCCGACCTGATCGCCTATCTGCTGAAACGCATGGATCGATCATTTGATGCCGCCGGTCAACTGGTGGCCACGCTGGACAAGGCCGCCCTTAGCAGGGGCAAACCCATCACCCGCAAACTGGCGGCAACGGTGCTGGACAATTCCCCCTGAAATGCGCCATACTGGGGCCAGTATACTCCCTTACATTCTGGCCCAGATATGACCCACGCAGATTTCCTGAAATCGCCCTTTGACGCCGCCAAAACCCTGCCCGCTGACGAATGGGACGGACCCAAACGGTTCTTTAACCGCGAATTGTCGTGGCTGGCGTTCAACTGGCGTGTGCTGGAAGAGGCCGAGAACCCCCGCGTGCCATTGCTGGAGCGGCTGCGGTTCCTGTCAATCTCGGCCACCAATCTGGACGAATTTTTCACCGTGCGCGTGGCTGGCCTGCAGGAACTGGCCGATGCAGGCAACACCACGCCTGCTGCCGACGGGTTAAGCCCTGCGCAACAACTGGTGCTGATCAATGCGGATGCGCGTGAATTGTTGCAGGAACAACAGCGCGTCTGGAACGAATTGCGTCTGTTGATGGAAGGCGAAAACATCCTGCTGCTGGATGCCGAAACATTAAGTGAAGCAGACAAGAAATTCGCCGAGGATTTTTTTCTGACACAGGTTTTCCCCGTCCTGTCCCCGCTGGCGATCGACCCCGCGCACCCCTTCCCCTTTATCCCGAACGAAGGCTTTGCACTTGCTCTGAAACTAGAGAGCCTAACCACCAAACGCC
>WGBJ01000428.1 GCA_015494385.1 Marinosulfonomonas sp. | reverse complement strand
TGCGGGTGAAATTCCTGGGGGTCGGCAATACCATGGATGCGATCATGCGTAGCCTGTCCGGTGACGGATCGTTCACATTGGGGCAGGGGGAAATTCTGGGCCTTGATCTGGTGGGGATGCTGCGCAATCTGGACACCTCTTATCAGGGGAAGGGGCAAAAGACGGTGTTCAACTCTATCAGTGCCACCTTCACGATGAAAGACGGGGTGTTGTATAACGACGATCTGGCCTTTGTGGCGCCCTTGGCGCGGGCGGATGGTTCGGGCGAGGTGGGGATTGGCACACAGACGCTGAACTACCGGATCACGCCTGTTGCACTGGCCGCCGCAGATGGCACCGGCGGGATTTCGGTTCCGGTGCTGATCACCGGCACATGGGCCAACCCGAAATTCCGGCCTGATCTGAAAGGGTTGATTGACCAGAATCTGGCCGAGGAAAAAGCGGCACTCGAGGCCAAGATTGCCGCCGAAAAAGCCGCCTTGCAGGAGAGACTGGATGCCGAACGCGCGGCGGCTGAACAGCGGGCGAAAGATGCGATCGGTGTCGAGGCACAGGACGGCGAGAGCATCGAGGATGCGGCAAAGCGCAAGCTGGAGGAAGAGGCCAAGCGGGGCTTGTTGAACCTGTTGGGGAATAACTAGGGCTATCTGCATAACCTGAATGGCAGGTAAGCCCTTGAGATAAATTCTAAAAACGGCTTCTTCATAGAACCACTAAACCGGTTTAGTGGTTCTATTTTCCAGACCGGAAATATCCGGAATATCCAACAAAAAAACCCGCAGGTTATTCCCGCGGGTTTTGTAATCTGAATTGTATGTCTGTGAAAATCAGCGCCGGCGATCGCGGCGGGCCGACATCGGCTGGAAGGCCACGCCAACATGGGCTTCGCAATAGGGCTTGCCCGGTTCCGAAGGTAGACCGCAGAACCAGAATTCGTCTGTTGCCGGATCACCGATGGGCCATTTGCAGGTCCGTTCGGTCAATTCCATCAGGGAAATCTTTTTGGCTTTCTTTTCCACTTCCCGCACGGTGGCCAGCGCTTCGGGGCTGATTTCATTGGCCGAGGGCTGTGGCGGCAAGGGTTGCCCTGCCGGAATGATAGCCTTGCGCGGGGGCAGGTTGGGTTTGGGGGCTGCTGTCGTGGCGGCGGCTGCCGGGGCCGCTTTGGGTTTGGCTGCCGGTTTGGCCGCTCTGGCTGCCGCTGGTTTTGCGGCGGCTTTGGGTTTGGCAGCCGCTTTGTTGCCGCTGGTGGCGCGGTTGGACAGGCCAAGGCGATGCACCTTGCCGATCACCGCATTACGGGTCACACCGCCCAGTTCTTTGGCGATTTGGCTGGCCGATTGGCCTTCGCCCCACATTTTAGTGAGTATGGCAACACGTTCGTCTGTCCAGGACATCTGTTTTCCTTAACTGAAAATGGCCGTGGCGCAGGCAGGCTTGCCCCGTTCCAACGACCACTCTGGTAGAATTCTGTTGCTGGCATTTTATACGCCCCGTGCGCAGGATACAAGCGTCATGGTGTCAGGCAGAGTCTTTGGGTTTGGTTAGCCGTTCCAGACGTAGCCGGTCGCGCTCGTCCGTCAGCCGCCAGACCGATCCGAATGTCGCCGCCAGCACCCCCAACCCGGTTGCCCCGCCAATCAGGAACATCACCAGCAGCTGGTATTTCACCGCTTCGGTCGGGTCCACACCGGACAGGATTTGCCCCGTCATCATACCGGGCAGGGAGACAATGCCGACCGCCCCCATTGCGTTGATGATCGGCATAAAACCGGATCGCAAGGCGCGGCGCAGCACAGGGCGCAGGGCGGACCAGCGGGTTTGACCCAGCAACAGTTGTGCCTCGATCGACACCCGTTCGCGGCTGATACCGGTGTGCAATGCGTCCAGCGCCAGCGATATGCCGTTCATCGTGTTTCCCAGCACCATGCCCAGCACCGGCAGGGCAAAGCGCGGCGTCCACCACGGGTCCGATCCAATCATTGTGGTCAGGGCAATCACCGTGATCCCCGCCCCGGCAAAGGCCATCGCCCCCGTGCCGATACCAAAGCCCCAGAGGCCGCGCAATTTGCGTTCCTGCCGCGCCCAGACCTCGCGGCCTGCAAACAGCACCATTGATGTGGCGACCAGCAGGGTCAGCCACGGTGACAGGATGGAAAACAGGCTTTTCAGCAGCAGCCCGACCAGTATCAGTTGCACCACCATACGCACCGCAGCGATGGCAAGTTTGCGTTCCAGCCCAAGGTGCAGCCACAACGACAACAGCCCGTTGATCACAAGGAAGATCGAGGCCAGCAGCAGATCGGTGTAGGTTAGGGCGATGTAGTTGCTCATGCGGCCACCCGCTGCAACTGGCCATCTTCCAGACGCAAAATGCGATGCGCCAGCCGTTTGGCCTGCGTCCCGTCATGGGTGACGATCAGGATGGCGGTGCCTTGGTCCAGTTGCTGTTTCAGCAGGGCTTCGATTTGCAGGGTGGTGTCATGGTCCAGCGCCGCCGTGGGTTCGTCCAGCAACAACACCTTCGGGCCACCTTCCAGACAGCGCAGCAGGGCAAGCCGGTGTTTTTCGCCGGTGGACAGGCGGGCGACCTCCCATTCCATCGCGGTTTCGGGCAGGCCCACCAAAGGCAGTTGGCCGCGTATCCTGTCCGGTGCCTGAAAATGCGGCGCGACATGATCCAGCCACCAGCCGCTTTCGGCGGGCAGCATCGCGACGGTTTTGCGCCAGTCGGGGGCGGGGACATCGGCGCGGATCACATCACCGGCCTGCACCTGTCCGTCATTCGGATCCAGATCGACAATCGCGCGCAGAAGCACCGATTTGCCGGTGCCCGACGGCCCCGTGATCGCCACACATTCCCCCGCACCCACGCCAAAACTGACGGGGCCAATCATCAGGCGTGTCAGGGCACGCACCTTCAGCAGGGGATTTTCGGGGTTCACAGGTGGGCCATCCTTCGCTAAGACGTTTCCCATGATTAAACGCCCGAATATCGCCCAGTGCAACCGACGCCGACGCTAAAGCAGCGTTTTCGGCCCGCTGGGTCGTGTTTAATCCCGCGCCATGCGGCACACCCCTTCCTAAAATATTGACATGCCCCCGGCTTTGCGCCACCCAAGGGCTTCTTCTAAAGGAACTTTGCTATGATACCTTCTGTCTTGCCGACCTATAACCGGGCACCCCTTTCTTTCGTCAAAGGCGAAGGAAGCTGGTTGATCGAGGCAGACGGACGCCGATTTCTGGATCTTGGCGCAGGCATCGCGGTGAATGTTCTGGGCCATGCCTACCCCGCTTTGGTTGATGCGCTGACCGATCAGGCACAGGCGCTTTGGCACACATCGAACCTCTATGAAATCCCGCAGCAACAGGCGCTGGCCGACAAGCTGGTCGAGGCCACCTTCGCCGACACCGCGTTCTTCACCAATTCCGGCACCGAGGCCTGCGAGCTGGCAATCAAGATGGTGCGCAAATACTGGTTCGAAAAGGGCCAGCCCGAGCGGGTCAAGATCATCGCCTTTGAAGGGTCGTTCCACGGCCGTTCAGCGGCAGGGATTGCCGCGGCGGGCTCCGAAAAGATGACCAAAGGCTTTGGCCCGCTGCTGCCCGGTTTCGTGCAATTGCCGTTTGGAGATCACGAGGCATTGGCGGCGGAAATGGATGATACCGTGGCGGCGGTGATTATTGAGCCTGTGCAGGGCGAGGGCGGCATCCGCCCGTTGCCGGATGCCTGCCTGAAAGGCTTGCGCGATGCCTGTGACGAGGTGGGCGCGCTGATGGTACTGGACGAAATCCAGTGCGGCATGGGGCGGACCGGCAAGTTGTTTGCCCATGAATGGGCCGGTGTTGCCCCCGATATCATGCTGGTGGCCAAGGGCATCGGCGGGGGCTTCCCTCTGGGCGCGTTGCTGGCAACTGAAAACGCCGCATCGGGCATGACGGCGGGCACGCATGGCTCGACCTATGGCGGCAACCCGCTGGCCTGTGCGGTGGGCAATGCGGTGATGGAGGTTGTCGCAACAGACGAATTTCTGGCCGATGTGAACCGCAAGGCCGGCACCTTGCGCCAGTCGCTGGAAGGGCTGGTTGCGGCGCACCCCGATGTGTTCGAGGGCGTGCGCGGGGCGGGCCTGATGCTGGGTCTGAAATGCAAGGCGCCCAACATGGATGTGATCAACGCGGCCTACGGGGCCGAAGTGCTGATCGTGCCGGCGGCGGATAATGTGGTGCGGCTTTTGCCCGCGCTGAACATCCCCGATGAAGATATTGCCGAAGGCGTGGCACGGCTGGACAAGGCCGCAAGCGAAGTTTCCAAAGGACTGAAATCATGAACCATTTTCTGGATATTCACACCACAGATGCCGACGATCTGCGGAATATGATCGAACAGGCCCGTGTGATGAAAGAGGCCCGCAAAGGCCTGCCAAAGGGCACGCCGGACGCTGAACAGCCGCTGAAAAACCACATGGTTGCGCTGATTTTCGAAAAGCCGTCAACCCGCACGCGGGTTTCCTTTGACGTGGGTGTGCGGCAGATGGGCGGGCAGACGATGGTTCTGTCCGGTGCCGATATGCAGTTGGGGCATGGCGAAAGCATCGCCGACACCGCGCGGGTTCTGTCGCGTTACGTCGATATGATCATGATCCGCACCTTCGAGGAATCCGTGCTGCAGGAGCTGGCCGAATACGCCGATGTGCCGGTGATCAACGGGCTGACCAATCGCACCCACCCCTGTCAGATCATGGCCGATGTGATGACCTACGAGGAACACCGCGGTTCGATCAAGGGCAAGAAAGTGGTCTGGGCGGGGGACGGCAACAATGTTTGCGCCTCTTTCCTGCATGCGGCGGGGCAGTTCGGGTTCGACTTTACCTTTACCGGTCCGGCTTCGCTGGATCCGGAACCCGAATTCGTGGAATTTGCCCGCAGCAAGGGTGTGAATGTGGTGATTGAACGGGACGCCGAAAAGGCGGTGCAGGGGGCCGATCTGGTGGTGGCCGACACCTGGGTTTCGATGCACGACAGCCAGTCAACCCGCCAGCGCCGCCACAACCTGTTGAAACCCTATCAGGTGAACGACCATCTGATGGACCTGGCCAAGGATGACGCCCTGTTCATGCACTGCCTGCCCGCGCACCGCGACGAAGAGGTGACCTCGTCGGTGATGGATGGCGAAAAGTCGGTGATCTTTGACGAGGCCGAGAACCGTCTGCATGCGCAAAAGGCGGTGATGCGGTGGTGTCTGGGGGTTTAACCCGTTGTTTACCATGACCGTGCGAAGGTACGGTCATGTCAAACTATCGTCGCGCCCGTGTGACCGGAGCCAGTTATTTCTTTAGCGTGAACCTTGCCCGTCGGGGTGGGGATTTGCTGGTCGAGCGGATTGACGATCTGCGGGCGGCATTTTCGGCCACGATGGCGCAGCGGCCATTCGTGTGTGACGCGATGGTGGTTTTGCCGGATCATATCCACGCGGTATGGACGTTGCCCAAGGGGGATGCCGATTTTTCCACACGGTGGCGGTTGATCAAAGGGCGGTTCTCGCACCGGATTGGCATGAAAGCACCGCAGCGTCCAAGTTTGGTGGCAAAGCGGGAAAAGGGCATCTGGCAGAGGCGGTTTTGGGAGCATTTGATCCGTGACGAACGGGATTACCGTAATCATGTAGAGTATTGTTGGGGCAATCCGGTGAAACACGGGTTTGCCGAACGCGCCGTGGATTGGCCGTTCTCGTCCATCCATCGGGAAATTGCACGCGGGATGGTTTCACCAGAGTGGGGTGGCGATCTGGAAACAAAACAAAGCGCCTGAATTTGGGCGATGGTGTAGGGTGGGCGGTTCTGTGGCGTAGCCGCAGGTTCGCCCACCGTTTGTAATTGTCCCGTTTGTAATTTTCCAGAATGGTGGGCGAACCCGCGCTTGGGCGCGGAACCGCCCACCCTACCTCACAAACTTCTTGAACTTCACCCGCTTCGGCTCCAGCGCATCGGCACCCAACCGGCGTTTCTTGTCTTCCTCGTAATCCTCGAAATTTCCCTCGAACCACTCCACATGCGCCTCGCCTTCAAACGCCAGAATGTGTGTGCAAATCCGATCCAAGAAGAAGCGATCGTGCGAGATGACAACAGCGCAACCGGCAAAATCGACCAGCGCGTCTTCCAGCGCGCGCAGGGTTTCGACGTCAAGGTCATTGGTCGGCTCATCGAGCAACAGCACGTTTCCGCCGGATCGCAACAGGCGGGCCATATGCACACGGTTGCGCTCGCCGCCTGATAGCATCGACAGCTTCTTCTGCTGATCACCACCCTTGAAGTTGAACGCCGAGCAATAGGCGCGGGAATTCATTTCGGCATCGCCAAGCATGATGATGTCCTGACTGTCGGTGATTGCCTCCCACACCGTCGCGTTGTCGTCCAGATCATCGCGGGATTGATCCACATAGGACAGTTGCACCGTGTCACCATATTCAACCGTGCCGGCGTCGGGTTTTTCCTGCCCTGTCAGCATCCTGAACAGCGTGGTTTTACCCGCGCCGTTGGGGCCGATCACCCCGACAATCGCGCCGGGCGGCAGGGCGAAGCTGAGGTCTTCGACCAGCAGTTTGTCCCCCATCGCCTTTTTCAGTCCCTCGACCTCGATCACCTTGTTGCCAAGGCGCGGGCCGTTGGGGATGATGATCTGGGCTTTGCCCATTTTCTCGCGCTCGGACATGTTGGCCATGTCGTTATAAGCGTTGATACGGGCCTTGGATTTGGCCTGGCGGGCCTTGGGCGATTGGCGCATCCATTCCAGTTCGCGTTCCAGCGTTTTCTGGCGGGATTTGTCCTCGCGGGCCTCTTGCTGAAGCCGCTTGGCCTTTTGCTCCAGCCACGAGGAATAGTTGCCTTCCCACGGGATGCCCTGACCACGGTCCAGTTCCAGAATCCACGAGGTAATGTCGTCAAGGAAATAGCGGTCGTGGGTGACGATCAGGATGGTGCCCTTATAGTCCATCAGGTGCTGTTGCAGCCAGGCGATGGTTTCGGCATCAAGGTGGTTGGTCGGCTCGTCCAGCAGCAGCATGTCGGGCGCTTCCAGCAGCAGCTTGCACAGCGCAACGCGGCGCAGTTCGCCGCCCGAAAGGGTGGTGACATCGGCGTCATCGGGGGGGCAGCGCAAAGCCTCCATGCTGACATCGATTTGCGCATCCAGATCCCACAGGTTTTGTGCGTCGATCTCGTCTTGCAGCTTGGCCATTTCC
>WGBJ01000427.1 GCA_015494385.1 Marinosulfonomonas sp. | reverse complement strand
TCTGCGGATCGTCGTCAATGATAAGGATTTTCTTGCTCATAGCTTGTTTTCCATTGCGGTATCCGTTGCAACGTAACGCTGAACACGCCACTTGCGAAAGCCCCATTCGCGCCAGTTGTCGATTTGGGGATATGCCGGCATGTTCCATGCGCCACATACGGCCTGTCCGGTTTTCTGTTGATACTCCGCGATCGCGGGCATCGCCATGGAACCCAGTGCGCAAATGTAATCGCCATCCAGCCGCACCGGCGCGCGGCCTCCGCCCTTGACCGCATAAACATCCGGCTCTCGTGACAGGTTGAAGCGCGCAATCATATCGGCAAAATTCACAAAGCTGCACAGGTACAGCACCGCCACCAGCAGCCCCGCCATCCGCGCCAGCATCCAGCCGTTTTCACGCCCGCGCAGCACTTGCCAGCCGATCAGCGCCAGACCGGCCGCGACCATCCCCATCCAGATAAACGCCGCCACCCGCAGATAGGTCAGGCCATATGCATCGACATAAAGGTCCAGCCGCAATACCGCGCCTGCCATCAGGGCCACGTTCTGACCCAGCCACAGCAGCAACAAGGCCTGCAACCCGCGCCGCGCGTGCACATAAGGGCGCGACACCATTGCAAACAGGCCCGCCAGCAGCGCTGTCAAAACCAGCGGGTAGGCTCCGCGATGGGCAAAGGCGGCGGGGGAAACACCATCGGGCAATTCCGCATGTCCCCACAGGTAAACCGCATCCAGCCCGGTTTGCAGCGCGAACATCAGATTGAACAGCACCAAGGAATTCACCACCGATTGCGGGTTGAACAAGGCCGGAACCGACAGGCGTGGCGCCTTTGGTATATCGAACGGCACCCGCATCCGCTGGCGCATCTTTTGCAAAACCAGAAACGGCCAGACCAATGCGGCGACCAGCGCCCAGAACAACAGTCGGGACACATCCCCATCAATGCCCGGAAAACGAAACACCAGATTTTCAAACACCGGATTGCCCGCAACGAACAACACCAGAAAAATCACACTTGCTACGACCGGCAACCCCCACGCCCGCAACAATCCACGCATATCCTGCGCCTGAACCACGGCTTGCCCCTCGGTTCCTGCATCGCGCAGCACCTGCATCGGTGCCAACAGCCAGAACCGAACGCCCGCTTGCAGCAAATCCGCCAGCCGCCCCTGCCCGTTTAGCGCTACCCAAACAGCAAAACCCGTCAGGCTGCCGATATAGAACAGCGCCGACACCCCCTGCACATACTCCAGAACAGGCAACAGCCCAGCGCCGAACACCAGCGCCGCCAGCGTATCCCCGCGCCGCCAGTCACGCCGCCCCGATACCAGCCAGACAGCCGCCGCCAAGGCCACCCCGAACAACACCAGCGAAACACCCGCGCCATAGCCCCAGAACAACCAGTCCGCCAACAGGATCAGCGCCAGCAACAACACCAGCCGCACCGGTGCACGGCGCACCGCCTGCATGCTGCCTTCGGGTTTGTCCACCGGCGGCACCACAGGGGCTTCGCCACTCATCCACCACGCATCCATCCGCACCGACGCGGGCACACCGCGCATCAAATATCCTCGCATCTTTACTGCTCCTTGCACTGTCCTGCCGCGCCTGTTGGCGGCTTGTAAAACAGTCCTAAACAGCAAATGTTCAGAGCATGATGCCCGTTTCAGCAGATTTTGTGCAGATCGCCCTTGTCCTTCTTCTTGCCCTAAATATCCGCGCCGCAGGCATCCAGCGGGGCAGCCTCAGGTAAACTTGCGAAAGAACCGCGTACGGTCGAACATTTCTTCCAGCGCTTCCATGCGCGGGCGGGTTTCGCCCCATGACTGTTCCTGCACTTCGGCAATCAGGGTTTCCAGCAGCACCATCGGCGCCACCAGTGAATCCCATGCCGATGGCACCACAATCCGGCTGGACAAAACATGCCCTGCATATTTCGCCACAGGCGAGCGCCATTGATCGGTAAACAGGATAATCTGCGCGCCCCGCTCGCGTGCCATTTCGGCCAGCTTCAGGGTGGAATTTTCATAGCGGCGGATATCGAATATAACGATGACATCGCCCTCTTTGATGTCCAGCAGGTAATGCGGCCAGGCGTTTGAAATCGACTGGATATGCGTCACATTCGGGCGGATCACCTGCATGTGCAGGAAAAAATAATCCGCCAATGACCGGGTAATCCGCCCGCCAACCACATAAATCGCCCGTGCCGGATCAGCCAGCAAGGCGCAGCTTTCGTCAAAGCAATCGGTATCCACCTGCGCCAAAGTCTGTCGGATGTTGCTGTTCACCGCTTCGGCAAACCGGTTCAGGATATGGCCAACAGGGGCATGCTCCGCCCATGTGTCAAACTTGGCAATCGGGCCGGTGATCTTGGCCTCCAGCTCGTGACGCAAAGCCGCCTGAAACTCGGGAAACCCCTTGTATCCCAGCTTTTGCACCATCCGCGCCACCGTCGGCGTGGATACCTGCGCACCAACCGCAACCGTCGTAATCGTGCCCAAACCGGACACCGGATAATTTTCAAGGATCGAATCTGCCAACTGCCGCTCGGCGCGGGTCAGCCGCTCAAAGGCCGATTGCAGCCGGTCCGCTACGGTGCCACTTGCTTCAGTCACTCGATATTCCTTTTTGTCAATATACCAACAGGGCGCGCCGACGTGAAGAATTCTTTTCAGGAATTATATTGACACAAGGGGGGTTTGTGAAGAATTCTCTTCATTATTGGAACACAAACGACTCGAGGGGGAATATGGGGCGTTTGATCGACACAACCGATCTGGAAGGCACACCCGCTGCCGTATTGCACAATGCCGATGGCAATGGGCAGGTGTTGCTTGTGTGCGAACATGCCGCTAACCGGATTCCCGCCGCGCTGGACAATCTGGGGCTGGACGAGACCACCCGCCTTAGCCATGTCGCATGGGATCCCGGTGCGCTGGCCGTGGCACAGGAGATCAGTCAAATTCTGGACGCCCGCCTTGTGGCCAGCACCGTTTCGCGTCTGGTTTACGATTGCAACCGCCCCCCCGAAGCGCCCGGCGCGATGCCCGAGCGCAGCGAGGTTTTCGACATCCCCGGCAACCAGAACCTGACCAAGGCCGAAAAAGCCGCACGCGTTGCCACGGTATACGAGCCGTTCCGCACCCTGCTGGCCGAAACCATCGCCACATCCCCCACCCCGCCAGTGCTGGTGACCATCCACAGCTTTACCCCCGTCTATCTGGGCAAACAGCGCGATGTGGAAATCGGCATCCTGCATGACAGCGACACACGGCTGGCGGATGCCATGCTGGACCTTGCCCCCAGGCACACAGAATTGAGCGCCCGGCGCAATGATCCCTATGGACCCGAGGACGGTGTTACCCATACGCTGAAACTTCACGCCCTGCCAAACGGGCTGATGAATGTGATGATCGAGGTGCGCAACGACCTGATCGCAACCGCAGACCAGCAACGCGACGTTGGCAAAATGCTGGCAGAGCTGATCGCGGATGCTTTGACACTGATCGCCAACAACAAGGAGGCCCAATGCCACGCATAGCCAAATCATATGTCCGCATTGTCGACGGGTTTAACTATTTTGTCGGCCGCATCATGATGTATTCGATCTTTTTCCTGATCGGTGTTCTGGCATATTCCATCATTGCCAAACAGGCCTTTACCATCCCGCCTTTCTGGACGCTCGAAGTCGCACAATTCACGCTTGTGGCCTATTACCTGCTGGGCGGGGCCTATTCGATCCAGTTGGGCGCAAATGTGCGGATGGATCTGTTTTACAGCGAATGGTCGGACCGCAAAAAGGCATGGGTCGACAGTTTCACCGTGCTGTTGCTGATGTTCTATCTGGGGGTGATGCTGTTTGGCGGCATTGAATCGCTGCTGTATTCGATCAAATACAACCAACACTCCGCTTCGATGTGGCGTCCGCAGATATGGCCAATCAAGGCCATCATGTGTGTCGGTATCTTTATGATGCTTTTGCAGGCCATCTCGGAACTTATCAAAGACATCGCGACACTCAGAGGAGAGCAGCTCTAATGTCCCAGGAATATATCGCAATTTTCATGTTCGCATCGATGATGCTGGCCCTGCTGACGGGGCAACGCGTCTTTGGAGCGATCGGCGGGATTGCTGCCATTGCCGCGATTACCCTGTGGGGGACAGGCGGGTCCGACATTCCGTTTTCCGCCGCAATGAAGGTGATGAAATGGTATCCGATGCTGACCCTGCCGATGTTCATCTTCATGGGCTATGTGCTGTCGGAAAGTAAGATTGCCGATGACCTGTACAAGATGTTCCATGTCTGGATGGGGTCGGTCAGCGGGGGCCTTGCCATTGGGACAATCGGCCTGATGGTGCTGATTTCCGCGATGAACGGATTGTCGGTTGCCGGCATGGCCATCGGGGCCACCATTGCGCTGCCCGAACTGTTGCGACGGGGGTATGACAAAAGGATGGTCACAGGGGTTATCCAGGCCGGATCATCCCTTGGTATTCTGGTGCCGCCCTCGGTGGTGCTGGTGCTTTATGCGATGATCGCCCGCGCGCCGGTTTCCAAACTGTGGATGGCCGGTATTATTCCGGGCCTGATGATGGCCGCGATGTTCATCATCTATATCTATTTCCGCTGCAAAATCACGCCCAGCCTTGGACCGGCCCTAAGTAAGGAAGAACTGGTCGAATTCGAGGAGATTTCGGAACACCCGATCCGGTTCAACTTCTTTGTATTGGCAGGGATTGCGGTTTTGATTATCTCGCCAATGACCGGCATTGTCCCCTTTAATACAGCAGCCCTGATTGCCCTTGGCCTGTTTGTGCTGTTTGCCATATTCCGCAACAAACCGGGCACGTCCTATGACCTCTATCTAAAGGAAAAGAACCGCCTGCTGTTTTCCGGCATGCTGCCGCTGGTGATCTTTTTCTCGATGATGGTGCCCTTTATCAACGGCTGGACCAGCCTTGTCGAAAGCTCGGCCGTCGGGGCGATGACCGCCTTTGGTGCGGCCGTTCTGAAGGGGCGGATGACGCGCCATGTGTTCGAGGAATCCGTGCGCAACACGCTGGCGATTTCCTGTATGTTCATGCTGATCGTTGTTGCCGCCCTTGGCTTTGGCGCGGTGTTTGACGGGCTGGGAGCGGTGCGGGCGATTGACGGGTTGTTCCGTGAACAACTGGGCCTGAACCCCTGGACCATCCTGATCATCATGCAACTGTCATTTCTGCTGATGGGCACCTTTCTGGATGACACGGCCATGCTGGTTATCGTGGCACCGCTTTATGTGCCATTGGTAAAAGTGTTGGGATTTGATTTGATCTGGTACGGGGTTTTGTACACCATCACCACACAGATCGCCTATATGACCCCGCCATTCGGGTATAACCTGTTCTTGATGCGGGCGATGGCCCCCGACGAGATAACGATCCACGATATCTATGTTTCGATCATACCGTTTGTACTGATCATGGTGGCCGCTTTGGCGATCATCATGGTGTTTCCACAAATCGCGCTATGGC
>WGBJ01000426.1 GCA_015494385.1 Marinosulfonomonas sp. | reverse complement strand
CTCGGGTTTCTTGCCAATCTCGTCCATCACCGACCGGCGCACCTCGCGACGGATGGCTTCTTCCATCTTGTCGTCATCCTGCAAGGTTTTGTCGTTCATCCGCATCAGAATCTGGCCCAGATCCTCCTCGACCACCTCGACCAGTGGCATGTTGGATTTTCCCAGTTCGGCCAGTCCCATCACCTCGACCCAGGCATCGCCCAACGGCTCGTCGTCCTCATCCATGATCACGGTGGCCGTCACATGCCCGTTCAGCGCCATGCGGATCCGATCGCGGATAATGCCATCCATCGCGCCAATCTGCACGGTGCCGTCCAGATAGGTGCGGCCGGTTTCGATATATTCCACCACATCGGGCGCGGGACCGGAAATGTCGGCCATCATGCCGTTGACCAGCAACGCCCCTGCACGACCCTTTTCAATCGCCAGCCGCGTGTGCTGGCGCAAATGCCGGTGTTCGCCGTGCATCGGGATCACCATTTCAGGGTTCACAATGTCATGCATCCGCAGCAGGTCGGGCCGGTTGGCGTGGCCGGAAACGTGGTAGCGTCCGGCGCTGTCGTCCACAATATCCACACCCATTTCCGAATAGGCGTTCATTATGCGGATCACGCCGCGTTCATTGCCCGGAATGGTTTTGGATGAGAACAGGAACAAATCCCCGTCCTTCATCGTCATCCCCAGATATTTCCCGCGTGACAGTTGCGCCGAGGCCGCGCGGCGTTCGCCCTGAGAACCAGTGACAATCAGCATCAGTTTGTTACGCGGCAGATCGCGGGCCTCTTCAACCGGAATGGTTGCAGGGAATTTTCCAATGATCCCCGTGGCTTCGCCTGCTGCCACCATCCGCTGCATGGCACGGCCCAGCAGGCACACATCGCGCCCCGCCGCCTGCCCTGCCTCGGCCAGAGTTTTCAAACGGGCGATGTTCGAAGCAAAGGTGGTGGCCACAACCATCCCCTTGGCCCCTGCCACCAGCTTGGTGATCTCGGGTTTCACGCTGGCCTCGGACCGGCCCTCATGTTCGGAGAATACATTGGTGGAATCACAAACCAGCGCCTTGACCCCGCCCTTGGACACCTCGCGCCAAAGCGCTTCGTCGAATGGCTCGCCCAGCACCGGTGTTTCGTCCAGCTTGAAATCGCCCGTATGGATCACCCGCCCCGCAGGGCTGTCGATCACAAGGCCCGAACTTTCGGGGATCGAGTGGGAGATCGGCAGGAAAGACACCGTGAACGGCCCCGCCTTGACGGTTTCGGGATAGGGGGAAACGGTGGTTACCTCGTCCGGCGAGAGGCCGGCGTCCTCCATCTTGCGGCGGGCGTGGTGGGCGGTAAAGGCCCGCGCATAGACCGGCGCGCCCAGACGGCGCCACAGGTGGCCCAAGCCGCCTACGTGGTCTTCGTGCGCATGGGTGATGAAAATCGCATCGAGCCGGTTTTTATTCGCCTCAAGCCAGGCAATATCGGGCACGATCAGGTTCACCCCCGGACTGCTGTCCATATCGGGGAATGTCACGCCGATATCGACAAGAATCAGGCGTTCCTTGCCCGGTTTGCCATAGCCATAGACATAGGCGTTCATGCCAATTTCACCCGCCCCGCCAAGAGGCAGATAGATCAGCCGGTCAGATTTCGTCATATATTTCCCTGCTCTTTGTTATAGGCGTGGATCACCACCAGACCATACATGGTCAAATCGTCCTCGATCGTGTCAAACAGCGTTTCTGCCTGCGCGAAAAGGGGGGCGAGTCCACCGGTGCCGATGATTTTCATCGGTTTGCCATATTCGTCCCGCACCCTTTGGGTCAACCCCTGAATCAACCCGACATAACCCCAGAAGATCCCCGACTGGATACATTCCACCGTATTGGTGCCGATCACCTTGTCCGGTTGCGAAATATCCACATGCGGCAGGGCGGCAGCACCCTGATGCAGGGCCTCCAGCGACAGGTTGACACCGGGGGCAATCACCCCGCCAACATAGGCGCCGTCACTGTCCACCACGTCGATATTGGTGGCTGTGCCGAAATCCACCACCATCACATCGCCGCCGTGGCGATCAAAGGCACCGGCCGCATTGGCCAGCCGGTCCGGCCCTACAGCCGTGCCGGTATCGACACGCGGGGCGTGTTGCAGCAGACATTCGGGTTTGCCCACCACCAGCGGGCGGCAATCAAAGAAACGGTCGGCGAAAACACGCAGGTTCCAGACCACACGCGGCACGGTCGAGGAAATCACCACATCGGTGATCGGGGCGTCAATGCCGTAATGATTGATCAATGTGGAATACCATGTGAAATAGGCATCCGCCGTGCGCGCATGATGGGTGGAGGTGCGCAGGGTGCAGAGGAATTTCTCGCCGTCCCAAAGGGAAAAAACCGTATTGGTATTGCCGCAGTCGATTGCCAAAAGCATATGGCGCTTCCTTTTGTTATCGCGCGATTTGATCCTGTAACCGGCTCTTGCCTGTGGGATCGCGCCTAGAAATGAACCTCGCCCGCAGGGATCGCCTGCAGGCCTTGATTTGTCCTTAGTATAAGTGCGCCACTGTCGTCCACCGTTTCAAACGTGCCGGTCTGCTCGGTTGTGCCCATGCGGGCGGTGATCACCTGCCCCAGACGCGCCGCGCGACCCAGCCATGCGGTGCGGATCGGGGCAAAACCGTAGGTGTTGAACTGGGTCTCGTATCGGGCAAAGGCGGGGGCAATGGCGTTCAGGAAATCCTCGGGCGTGACATCAACGCCGGTTTCCGACAACAGGCTGACGGGGCGCACGGCGCGCTCCTCGACCTGTGTTGCATCGGGGGCGTTCAACAGATTCACGCCGATGCCGATTGACAACCCACCCGTGCCGTTGCTTTCCAGCAGGATCCCCGCCAGCTTGCCGCCATTCAGCAGCACATCATTAGGCCATTTCAGCGCCAGCCCCGTGGCCCGCCCTGTCACCGTGACAATCGCGTCATACAGCGCCAGCGCAGCAATGAAGGACCGCAGAGCCGCCCGTTCCGGCCCGCCCTCGGGGCGCATCACCAGTGTTGCTGCAAAATTTCCGACCGGATCGACCCACACCCGCCCGCGACGTGCGCGGCCTGCGGTTTGGCGGTGGGCCAGAATCCATGTCGGCCCCGCCAATGACGGGGCCTGACGTGTGGCCTCGGAAAGGGTGCTGTCGACCTCGGGCAGAATGATCCGCCCATAGCCGACAGGCCAGTCGTTAGTTGACAAGAGCCTCGGCCGCCATGGCCGCGTAACCGTCAACGCCAAACAGGTTGACCAGACCCAGCAGCATGATCGCGGCCGATGCCATCAG
>WGBJ01000425.1 GCA_015494385.1 Marinosulfonomonas sp. | reverse complement strand
ACCTATGGCATGTCGCGCGATGATGCTGGCCGGTTCATGTCGAATTATGTGCAACAGGGGGTTTTCCCCGAAGACCCGTTTCACATGCTGGACACCGAAGGCGTTGGCGAATTGCTGACCATCGGTGCGGAACGTGGCCGCGCGGCGCGCAAGGACGTGGTTTTGTCGATTTGCGGTGAACATGGCGGCAACCCCGAATCTATCGCTTTTTGTCGCAGTGCCGGATTCGACTATGTTTCCTGCTCGCCTTATCGGGTGCCGGTCGCCCGTCTGGCCGCTGCGCAACTGGCAATCGAGATTCCGAAGCGCTGAGTATCACTTTGATAATAATAGATATTTCAATTTTTCTCTACCCAAAAGTGTAATTTTCACCAAAAAACAATCCCTGCCCCAACCCGGCATTGTTGCCAAATTACAACAAGGTATGGACTCATGTGCCCCGTTGGAGTATGACCTCCTTCGATCGCGGCCTGGGGGCTGGATCCGACACGAACAGTATTGATTTGGAAATGTTATGCGGTCTTATAATAAATTTTTCCGGACTGCGGTCTGGGTTTTCGTCTTTGCTTTGATTAATGCGGCAGGATCGGCCTACGCCGACCTGCGGCTAAGCACGTCTACTGACCCGGGCAGCGAACAAACGCCGGATTTCAACAATCAGCTCACCAACCTGCTGGGGCAAGAACATCAGGCCCTTCGCCAGATCAATATCGACCGGATGCGTGTCATCACATCCGCCCCCAAAACCAGCCTGCGGCCGGTAAAGCGCGGCGAAACCCCCAACATCCCGAAAATCAGCTACACCCGCGAATGGCTGAACAGCCAGCCGGTTGCCAGCGGTGGTGCCGAATGGGAATGCCTGACGCAAGCCCTGTATTTCGAGGCCCGCGGCGAAAGCGTTGCCGGCCAGTTCGCTGTTGCCGAAGTCATCCTGAACCGCGTTGATTCCAGCCGTTTTCCGAACACGGTCTGTGCCGTGGTCAATCAGGGCACCGGCAAACGCAACCAGTGCCAGTTTTCCTACACCTGCGATGGCAAGGCCGAAGTGGTGAACGAACCTGCCGCCTACAACAATGTCGGCAAGATCGCCCGCGCCCTGCTGGATGGTGCCCCGCGCAACCTGACTTTGGGTGCAACCTATTACCACAATCAGTCGGTCCGCCCGCGCTGGTCACGGACATTTACCCGTACGGCCAGTATCGACGGACACTTGTTTTACCGCTAGACAGGCAACGAAAACCGTTACTGTTCTAGGATTTGCAGATGAGCAATGAAACAGGCCTTGCCTTTGGCGCGCTGGAAATGCGCGCCCGTGCAATCGCCGATCCCGACATCCCCGACCGCATTTCCCTGCGCGATCACCTGACCGAAGTCGAAATCGGCGCCTTTCAGGTGGAACGCGGCACCACCCAGCGGCTGCGTTTCGACGTGGTGGTCGAGGTCTCGCCCGCGCCCGGGCCGCTGGACGATGATGTGGATCGCATCCTGTCCTACGACACCCTGACCGAAGCCATCGCCCATGAACTGGCCGCCGAACGTCTGAACCTGCTGGAAACGCTGGCCGAACGGGTGGCCGAACGCATCCTGCATGAACCCCAGGCGATGCGCGTTTTCGTGCGGATCGAAAAACTGGATCGCGGCCCCGGTGCCCTGGGCGTTGAAATCGTGCGCAAACGGGCTGGCGATATTGACGTATCCGATGACACCCCGCTGCATCCGCTGATTGCCTATCTGGACAATACCGCCCTGCACAGCGACACCCTGCGCGACTGGATTGATACATTCACCGCACAGGACACCCCCGCAATCATCTGCGTTGGCCTGCCCGACGATGCCCCCCTGCAAACAGGCCACGGCCCGACCCAGCGGCGGATTGATCTGCTGGAGATCGAACAAAACGCATGGCTGCTGGCCAGCAAAGACGTACGCTGTGTGGTAATCGACAGCCGCACCGAACTGGACTGGGCCATGAAACAGGGCAACCTTAGCGTCTGGGCTCCGTCCAAAATCGTGCTGGACGCGGTGGATGGTCCGCCCGCCGCTACGGATGGTCTGGCGCTGGCACATTGGCTGTCCGAACAGATGGACGCCGCCCGTCTGGTGGTGGTTGGCAAGGGCGGGTTTGATCCCTCAAAGCCCGAAGATTTCGCATGACCGCCTATTTCCGTCCGATCCCGATGCAGGATGCCACCCGTCCTGCCAATGCCCAAACCATTGCCGGTGGCTGGTGCTGGTTCGACCGCGCCGAACGGATCACACGGGATGGCACGCGCGAACTGGTCGGGATTGCGGATATTCCCGCCGAAGTGCTTAAGCGAATCACCTCCCCCCGCGCCCCTTTGGCAGGGCTGACCTTTGAGGCCCCGCGCATCATGGGTATTCTGAATGTGACGCCCGACAGTTTCTCGGACGGCGGCGATTTCATCGCACCCGACGCCGCCGTGGCCCACGCCCGCGAGATGGTGGCGACAGGCGCGGATATGATCGACATCGGCGGCGAATCCACCCGTCCGGGTGCGGATTTCGTACCGGTGGACGAAGAAATCAACCGCACCGCCCCCGTGATCAAAGCCATCCGCGCCGGTTTGGCCACGCCCATTTCCATCGACACCCGCAAGGCCCCCGTGGCCAAGGCCGCGCTGGACGCAGGCGCCAATCTGATCAATGATGTGGCGGCCTTTACCCATGATCCGGCACTGGCCGAAGTGGCGGCGCAAAGCGGCGCCCCCGTCTGCCTGATGCATGCACAGGGCGACCCCGAAACCATGCAGAATGATCCACGCTATGACGATGTGCTGCTGGATGTCTTTGATTTCCTGTCCGAACGGATTGATAACGCCCTCGCCGCCGGCATCCCGTGCAACCGCATCATGGTGGACCCGGGCATCGGCTTTGGCAAAACCATGCAGCACAACCTGACCCTTTTGCGCGACATCAGCCTGTTTCACGCGCTGGGATGTCCGGTCCTGCTCGGGGCATCACGCAAAAAATTCATTGGTGTCATATCGGGCGCCCAATCGGCAAAAGACCGCGTATATGGCTCGGTTTCCGTGGCGTTAGACGCTGTGGCGCAGGGTGTTCAGATGGTCAGGGTCCATGATATACAGGCCACAAAGCAGGCAATCAGCCTGCAAACGGCAATACGGGGGCAGTAATAATGAGTGGCAAGCTTTTTGGAACCGACGGGGTGCGCGGACGCGCCAACAGCTATCCGATGACCGCCGACATCGCGCTGAAACTGGGCGCGGCGGCAGGGCGGTATTTTCGCACCGACGGACAAAACCGGCACCGCGTGGTGATCGGCAAGGACACCCGCCTGTCCGGCTATATGCTGGAAAACGCGCTGACCGCAGGGCTGACCAGCACGGGGATGAATGTGCTGCTGCTGGGGCCGGTGCCCACCCCCGCCGTCGGCTTTCTGACCCGCAGCATGCGCGCCGATCTGGGCATTATGATTTCCGCCAGCCACAACCCGCATCAGGACAACGGCATCAAGTTTTTCGGCCCCGACGGCTTCAAACTGTCGGACGAGGCACAGGACGAAATCGAACATATTCTGGCCGGCACGATCGAGCCGACCCAGCCGCAAAACATCGGCCGCGCCAAACGGATTGACGATGCCCGCGGGCGCTATGTGGAATATGCCAAAACCACCTTTCCGGTGCTGGGCGGGCTGTCGGGCCTGAAAGTGGTCGTGGATTGCGCCAACGGCGCTGCCTACCGCGCCGCACCCGAAGTTCTGTGGGAGCTGGGTGCCGACGTGATCCCTGTGGGGGTGTCGCCGGACGGGTTCAATATCAATCAGGAATGTGGCTCGACCTACACGCAAACCGCCGCCGAAGCAGTGGTGCAGCATGGCGCGGATATGGGCATCTGTCTGGATGGCGACGCAGACCGCGTGATGATCATTGATGAAAAAGGTCAGGTGGCTGATGGTGACCAGATCATGGCCCTGATGGCCAACCGCTGGGCTGCCAATGGCTTGCTGAAAGGTGGCACTCTGGTGGCCACGGTGATGTCCAATCTGGGGCTGGAACGCTATCTGCAAGATCAGGGTCTGACCCTGCACCGCACCGCCGTCGGCGACCGCTATGTGGTCGAGGCGATGCGGGCAAACGGCTGGAATCTGGGCGGCGAGCAATCGGGCCATATCGTGATGACCGATTATGCCACCACCGGCGACGGGCTGATTGCCGGTCTGCAGTTTCTGGCCGCAATGGCCGACACCGGAAAACCGGCCAGTGAACTGACACAAAGCTTTGAAACCGTGCCGCAAAAGCTGACCAATGTGCGCTATGCCGCCGGTCAGGAACCTTTGAGCGCCGAGACCGTCAAGGCAGCCATTGCGGCTGGTGAAGAGAAACTGAAGGCCAACGGTCGTCTGTTGATCCGCAAATCCGGCACCGAACCCCTGATCCGTGTGATGGGCGAATGCGAGGATCAGGCGCTGCTGGATGCGGTAATCGGCAACATCGTTACGGCTGTAGAGCAGGCGGTTTAGGGATCTGCCCCGCACTTGATGCGGGGCCTCGTGGATAAGGGAAAACCGGCAAAAGGTCCCGGATCAGGTCCGGGACGGCGCGGCGCGCCTTTTCCAGCGTTGGCTGATGGCCAGCCCCGACAGGATCAAGGCAAGCGCGATATAGGTGCGCGCGGGCAGCACTTCGGACAGGAACAATGCGCCGAATATCACCGACCAGACCGGCACCTGATAGTTGACCAGCGACATAAACGATGGCCCCGCGCTGCGCACGATTGACACCAGCAACAGGTTGGCCATGGCCGTTGGCATAACCCCCAGAAAAACCACCGCCAGCAGCGGGATAGATGGCCATTCCTGCGGGATACCCTCAAGAAGAACCGCGGTTGGCACAATGATCAGCGCCGCCAATGTTGTGGCCGCAGCGGCAAAGGCAAACGGGTCAACCTTGGGGGCCAGCTTGGTGATGATCCCGCCAAAGGCATAACAGGCCGCCGCCCCGAAACAGGCCAGCCGTGCCAAAGGCTCCAGCCCCAGCCCACTACTTTTGAACGCATCCAGACCAATCAGCACCACCACACCGGCAAATCCGATCAGAAAACCGAACACCTTGCGGCCGGTCATCTGTTCGCCCTTGATCAGAAAATGCGCCAGCGGCAGCACCAGCAGCGGTACGGCGGCCATGGTAACTCCGGCAAAACCCGAGGTCACATAGCCCTGCCCCCAACTAAGCAAAAAGAACGGCAACGCCATCGAGCATATGCCGAACCCAAGCGCTGCCAGCCAGACCTTGCGCCCTTCGGATCCGCGAATGGTGGGCAGCTTGACCCCCATCAGCCGAACCAGCAACAGCAGGATAACCGCCCCCAGTGCAATCCGTCCGGCAGCCACCGTGACTGGACCAAACCCGCGAATGGCCACGGTAACGGCCATAAAGGATGATCCCCAGATGATGCCCAGCGCGCCAAGGCGCAGCCAGTTGACCAGGCTTGCCTGCATAGTGAAAACTCTCTTTAAGGGGCTGTTTTCTTTAAAAGAAAACAGGACGAAATCTTTAAAAGATTTCGGGGGTGTCGCGATTAGAAAAGGCGCCCCGACAGACAGGGCGCCTTTTAAAGGGGTTTAGTTCTTGGCTTTATCAACCATTTTACCGGCCGAAATCCATGGCATCATGTCACGCAGTTTTTCACCGATCTGTTCGATCTGGTGTTCGTCATTCAGACGGCGTGTTGCCTTGAACGACGGCTGTCCAACAGCGTTTTCCAGCATGAAATCACGCACGAATTTACCGTTCTGGATATCGGTCAGAACCGCCTTCATCCGCGCCTTTGTTTCGTCATAGGGCAGGATGCGCGGACCGGAAACATATTCGCCGTATTCCGCCGTGTTAGAGATCGAATAGTTCATGTTGGCGATGCCGCCTTCATAGATCAGATCCACGATCAGTTTCACTTCGTGCAGACATTCGAAATAGGCCATTTCCGGTGCGTAACCGGCCTCGACCAGTGTTTCAAAGCCCATGCGGATCAGTTCAACCAGACCGCCACACAGGACTGCCTGTTCGCCGAACAGATCGGTTTCACATTCTTCGCGGAAGTTGGTTTCAATGATACCCGAACGCCCGCCGCCAATGGCCGAGCAATAGGACAGGCCGATTTCCAGCGCCTTGCCGGAGGCGTCCTGATCCACAGCCACCAGACAGGGAACACCGCCGCCTTTGGTGTATTCGCCGCGCACGGTGTGGCCGGGGCCTTTGGGGGCCATCATGATCACGTCAACGCCGGGTTTGGGTTCGATCAGACCGAAATGCACGTTCAACCCGTGGGCAAATGCGATCGCCGCACCGTCTTTCAGGTTGTCATGGACGTATTTCTTGTAGGTGTCGGCCTGCAGTTCGTCGGGCATGGTGAACATGATCAGGTCACACCATGCGGCGGCTTCGGCAATGCCCATAACCTTCAGGCCTTCGCCTTCGGCTTTGGCGGCACTGGCCGACCCTTCGCGCAGGGCGACAACAACATTCTTGGCACCGGAATCACGCAGGTTCAGGGCGTGGGCGTGGCCCTGCGAGCCATAGCCCAGAATCGCCACTTTCATGTCCTTGATCAGGTTCACATCGCAATCGCGGTCGTAATAAACGCGCATAAGTATCATCCTTTTGTTTGCATCGGGTTTGATTAAGGCTGTGATACGCGGGTTTTGGTGAATAAGGTGGTTTATTGTGATCTGTTTTCCTGATATTGGGGAATTATCATTCGCGAATTTGAAGAATTGACAAAATATCATGCTTGACGACACCGACCGCCGCATCCTGCGCCACATGCAGGCCGAACCCGACCTGCCCACCGCCGAACTGGCCGTGCGGGCGGGGGTCAGTGCGGCTGTTTGCTGGCGACGCTTGGAAAAGCTGCGCACAAACGGGGTGTTGCTGGGGCAAGAGGTGGTGATCGACTGGCAGGCGCTGGGCTATGCGGTCGAGGTGTCGTTGCGGTTCACCCTGGACAAGACCCAGCGCGGCGCGTTTGACGAATTCCTGACCGAGGCCCGCAAGGTGCCCGAGGTGATCGAGATCCAGACATTCCTTGGCCGTGTCGACGTGCGCCTGAACGTGCTGGCCCGCGATATGGCGCATTATCAGGACCTGTATCGCACCCGCATCCTGACCCTGCCGCATATCGCCGATATCGAAGCCCTGATGCAAATCGCGACCATCAAATCGGGCGAGGTGCTGCCGGTATGAGCACAGCATCAGACACACATCCCCGTCATTTTGCAAAAATGACAGCGCCCGACCTCCCCATGGAGGGCGCTTTTGCGGCGCTGCATCAAGTGGAAGGGATTGGTCAAGCAGACAAGTCCAGATTCGCGGCTCTCGTTGCACCATGCGCCCACCAGGTCGGGCACTGCCATTTCCACAAAACGAACTACCATTGGTGCCCGCTATGAATCTCGACAAAACAGACCGCAACTTGCTGCGCGCGCTTGCCAAAGACGCCACCACCAGCGCCGGAGCCTTGGGCCGGCGTTTCGGCCTAAGCCAACCTGCAACGTGGCGGCGGATCAAACGGTTGCAGGATGCTGGCATCATCAAAGGCCGCCGCATGGTGCTGGATGCCGGAGCCGTGGGCTTTGGCGTGACGGTCTTTCTGGGGGTGAAACTGGCCACCAAGGGCCGCGTGTCCCTAGAAGATTTCGAGCGCGCCGTAACCGCCATCCCCGAGGTGCAATCGGTGCAGCATGTGCTGGGCATGTACGATTACCGCCTGCGGGTGGTGGCCCGCGACATTTCCGATTTCGAGCGCGTCTTGCGCCGCCGTATCATGACATTGCCCGGCGTGGGCGATGTCGAGGCCAATGTGCTGTTAAGCGAAGAACGCAGGCCGGGACCATTGGGGTGAAGCTACGCTGTCCCGCACTTGATGCGGGACCTTCTGCAACGGTCAAGAGGCCCGCATCAAGTGCGGGACAGCCGCGCAATGGGCAGATAGGTTTTGCCAAGCGAAACCATGCGGGGTAACAAGGCATAAACAACCAAAGGAAACCACATGACAGCCCTTCTGCCCGATGTAGACCCCGATGGCATGCTTGAATTCTCGGTCGTATTCACCGACCGGTCGCTAAACCACATGTCCGCCGCCTTTCAACAGGTGATGCGCGATATTTCGACCACGCTACAGGATGTTTACAACGCCGATCATGTGGTCGTCGTGCCCGGTGGCGGCACCTACGCGATGGAATCTGTGGCGCGGCAGTTGGCAACCGGCAAAAAGGCACTGGTGGTGCGCAACGGGTTCTTTTCCTTTCGTTGGTCGCAGATTTTCGAAATGGGCCAGATCCCGGCATCCGAAACCGTGATGATGGCACGGCGGGTCGGCAATGCTTCTGATGCCCCCTTTGCCCCCGCCCCGATTGACGAGGTGGTCGCCAAGATCAAGGAGGAACGCCCCGACGTGGTGTTCGCCCCGCATGTGGAAACCGCCTCGGGCATCATCCTGCCGGATGATTACCTCAAGGCCGTCAGCGCAGCGGTGCATGAATACGGCGGCCTGTTCGTGCTGGACTGCATCGCCTCGGGCTGTGCCTGGGTGGACATGAAGGAAACCGGCGTCGATGTGCTGATCTCTGCCCCGCAAAAGGGCTGGTCGGCCCAACCGTCCGCCGGTCTGGTGATGTTGAATGACACAGCACACGCGCGGGTCAAGGAAACCCAATCCACCAGCTTTGCGCTGGATCTGGGCAAATGGCTGACCATCATGGAGGCCTATACAGGTGGCGGCCATGCCTATCACGCCACCATGCCCACGGATGCGCTAAAGGCGTTCCGCGACACCATGCTGGAAACCCGCGACTACGGCTTTGACAAGTTGCGCGATGCGCAATGGGAACAGGGCAACCGTGTGCGGGCGTTGCTGGCCGATCGTGGCATCAAATCGGTCGCCGCCGAAGGGTTCGGCGCACCGGGGGTGGTTGTCAGCTATACCGATGATCCCGAGATACAGACCGGCAAGAAATTCGCCGCCCTTGGCATGCAGATTGCCGCCGGTGTGCCGTTGATATGTGACGAGGGGCCGGATTACAAATCCTTCCGGCTGGGCCTGTTCGGGCTGGACAAACTGTATGATGTCGATGCCAGCGTGGCGCGCCTGACGGCGGCACTGGATCAGGTTCTGTAAACCAGAAAAACATTTGCCGGAGGATGGAGAGCTTTCATGCCTCCGGCAGAGGTATTTAGAGCGTGTCGCACCTGATCGGATTCGAGCATTCGCCGACCCGACCGAGGCAGCGTTCGCGCAAGCGAATGCGTTCGGTCTGGGCGGTGAATTCGATTTGGTGCGACATGCTCTATGGCAAGAAGAAGGGCAAAGCGTGCCCCGTATTTCTAGCCCAGTGTCAGCAGCACCATGATCACAAAGATCACCGGAACAGCGGCCACAGCGGGGAAAATAAAACCGGCAAGGCCGAACAGGGCACTGGATGCGATCCAACCGCCAAGGATGGCAACGATCCCTGCGTAAGTCAGATTTGTCGCCCGCTTATCGGCCACGTCTTTTTCAGTTACAGTTTCAAATGTATCGTCCGCTGTCGCGGGGGTGTGGCTCATGTCCATCGGGATTCTCCTGTTTGCGCTCTGGCTGCGGTATATGACGGGGAAAGGGTAAAGATACGATGTGTATTTTCACCCAGTGCCAAATTGCCGCATCTATTTACGCAAAGTTTGCAGAAAATCCGTCAGATCATCGGTGTGATGGTGGATATGCGGGGCCGGCTCGGATGGTTCCGGCGCGACATGGACACATTGCATTCCCATATCGTGCGGCACAGCCAGATTGCGGGTGTCATCCTCGAACATCGCGCCGGTTGTCGGGTCCACCCCGTCTGTTGCAAACACCGCCTCAAACGCCGCACGATCCGGTTTTGGATGGAACCCCGCATGCTCAACCCCGTAAACCGCATCAAACACCCCCGCCAGCCCGCGCGCCTCAAGCACCCGTTCACCGTAAGGGGCCGAGCCATTGGTATAGACAATCTTGCGTCCGGGCAGCGCACGGATAGCGGCAGCAAGTGCGTCGTCGCGTTCCAGATGCTCAAGCGAGATTTCATGCACATGGGTCAGATAGGGCGCCGGATCGACATCATGTTCACGCATCAGACCGGCCAGCGTGGTGCCGTAGGTGTGCCAGTAATGACGGCGCAAATGGTCCGCCCTGGTGCGGTCCACATTCAGGGACTGCATTACGTATTCGGTCATCTTCACCTCGATCTGGTCAAACAGACGGGCGCTGGGATGATACAGCGTGTTGTCCAGATCAAAGACCCAGTGGCGAACATGTGAGAAACGTTTGGCTACCATAGTGCCATCCATAGGGTGCGGCGGGGGATGTTTCAACGCATTTGCTTGATTGCAGGGGCGTCGCGGGATTAGGGTGCGTGCAATCAGTTTCGGAGACAAACAATGAGCGAGATACGGCCCCAGAACAAAGACGCCTACGGGCTGATCCTGGAAGCGATTGATGTGGGGGTCTATAAACCCGGCAGCCGTCTGGTAGAAAGCGAGCTGGCCGAGCGGTTCGGCGTATCGCGCACCCCGATCCGCGAGGCGCTGCAACGGCTGGAAACGCAGGCGCTCTTGATCCGTGACGGGCGCAGCCTGATTGTGGCGTCACTGGACCATAACCAACTGGCCGAACTCTATGCGGTGCGCTCCGAACTCGAGGGGCTGGCGGCGCGTCTGGCGGCCCAACATGCCGCACCGGAAGAGGTGCGCGTGCTGCGCAAAATGGTCGAGGATGATCGCAAACTGGTGGATGATCCCGAAGCATTGTCACGGGCCAACCGGCGGTTTCACAAACAGATCCATCTGGCCTCGCACAACCGCTATCTGGTGCTGCAACTGGACCTTGTGCATCGCACAATGGCGTTGCTGGCCACCACGTCACTGGCGGTCGAGGGTCGCGGCGAAGGGTCATTGGCCGAACATGACGCGATTGTCACCGCGATTGAAAACGGCGATGGCGATGCGGCCTATGCGGCGCTGAAAACCCATATCTCCAAGGCGTTTGAAACCCGTCTGGAGCTGGACGCCGGTCAGCCGGAGTTTTCAGACATCCTCTAGCGCAGGCGTTTCCAGCGCCTCGGTGCGTTTGAAAATGCCGTGGCTGGTTTTATCCCAATAGAACGGGCGGGTCAGCAGTTCGTAAAACGCCTTGTAGGCCGCCAATGTGCCCAGCGGGTAATAGAAATGCAGCGTTGGCACCCAGGGGATCAGGTAGCGATGCTTCGTGTCCGACACCGCAAAGGCACTGACAGATATGGTGATGAACTCGGCCAGCAAAAAGGTTGCGCCAAGGGTCATCAGCGCGGGTGCGGGCACCACGGCCAGCATCGGGTGGCCCAGCCCCAGCGGGATCAGCCAGAACGACCACAGCAGCGGGGCCAGCAGCGCCTGAAACCATGTGCCAAGGAACAGGATCTGCACGCCCAGAAATTTACGCGCGCCCAGATCGCGGTATAATTTCAACGGGTGGCGCATATGCACCGCCCATGTCATCGCAAACCCCTTTAACCAGCGCGACCGCTGTTTGATCCACGGGAGCGCACGACAGTTGGCCTCTTCCTCGGTCACTGTATGGACGATTTCGGTGCGGTAGCCATGCCGCGCTAGACGGATGCCCAGATCGGCGTCTTCGGTCACGTTGTGCGCATCCCAGCCCCCCAGTTTCTCCAGCGCATCGCGGCGGAAAAACAGCGTGGTGCCACCCAGCGGAACGGCAAAGCCCAGCCGCTCCAGCCCTGGCAGGAACATACGAAACCATGTGTTATATTCCACCGTAAAACAGCGCGACAGCCAGTTGGTGCGCGGGTTGTAGAAATCCAGCAGCCCCTGCAAACAGGCCACCTGCGGGTCGCGTT
>WGBJ01000424.1 GCA_015494385.1 Marinosulfonomonas sp. | reverse complement strand
TATCGTCTATCGCACGGTTATGGAGTGGGTCACCGGTGACTTGTCCAAGAAATCCGGCGCGGCCATAGCCTGATAAAACTGTAACAATCTGTGTTCCGAACAGACGCGAGCCTGTCCTTTTGGGCAGGCTCGCGCATGATAATTGCACCCGTCCTGAAATATCCACATTTTCTTCGCAATCCTGACAGCTTTGAGGCGTTGTAGGGCAGAATAAGCGTTAAATATTTGTTAGTAAGGAATGTAATTATGAAGCGTTTTATCACAGGCGGCAGGCTGGCGGCAAAGCTCTCGACAGCCATTATCGCAACCCTGTTTTGCGGGGCATTGCAGGCCACGGCGCAGGATGTCGGTATCTCCGAAGATACGATGGCCATCGAATATGATTTTAATGGCAAAACATATGTCATCAGTCGAAATCAGGACCATAACAACCGTATTCTGGACCGGTTCGCGCTGACCTCGCGTCCGTGCCCCGGTCATTGTATCCAGCCAATGTCGCTTCACAAAGATGTCGAGACGGTGGGCGAACTGGAACTGCTGAGTTTCCTGCAGGAATACGTCAGCACCGGCAAGGGTTTCCTGATCGATTCACGCGGGTCTGCCGATTTTGAAAAAGGGACCATTCCGGGAGCCGTAAATCTGGCTTCGGATGTTTTTCTGCCGACGCCCAACAACGTCTTTTTTGACTCTGTCATGAATATGCTGGGCGGCGAGAAAACCGATGCGGGGGAATGGGCGTTCAATGATCCCAAGGACCTTCTGCTGTTTTGTAACGGTAAATACTGCTCTCGCTCGCCAAAAGCGATCCGCAATCTGATGGCAATCAATTACCCGCCGGAAAAGCTGCATTGGTATCGTGCCGGTTTGCAAAGCTGGGCGGGTCTGGGGCTTTCGATCGAGGTGCCAGAATAGGAACCGGAAACTGTTGCAAAATTGCGTTTCCAAACAGGAGAGACTTGTTTTGAATATGTGCGAAAAGACCAAAAAGGCGGGAAATCGGATATTCATCCGGATTGTCAAAAAAAGTCCATATTTCGACCTCAAACATGACTGCTTTTTCCGATTATAGGGGCAGTAGATAATAACCAAACTTTAAAACGTGTATGAGTAAAGAGGAAACACAATTATGAAAAAACCCAAGGCCGGATTTCGGCTCGTAACCAAATTTACGAAAATCGCAGTAGCAATACTGTTTGGCGGGGTCTTGCAGGCATCGGCCCAAGATGTGCGTATTACAAAAGACATTATGGTGGTGGAATATTCGTTTAACGGTGAAACCTACCTGATCGGTCGCAATCAGGACCCCAATAACCGGATCCCCGATGCCTATGCCAAAACATCCCGTTCATGTCCCGAGTTCTGTGTGCAGCCCATGCAGGTGCATGAAGGGGTGAATACTGTTGGCGAGCTGGAGCTGTTGGCCTTTTTGCAAAATGAAGTGACCAATGGCCAAGGGTTTCTGATCGATTCACGCACAAACAACTGGTATGAAAAAGGCACAATCCCGGGGGCCGTGAACCTGCCCTTTAATGTATTTGTGCCCGGTTCGGACAATGTATTCTTTGACTCGGTCATGGTTATGCTGGGCGGCGAGCAATCGGCGAATGGCGAATGGACCTTCAACGATCCCAAAGAGCTGATGCTGTTTTGTAACGGCCCCTGGTGCGGTCAATCCCCGACGGCCATTCGCAACCTGCTTGCCATCAATTATCCGCCGGAAAAACTGCATTACTATCGTGGTGGTATGCAGAACTGGTATGGAATGGGCTTTTCGGTTGAAGTCCCCGATCAGCATTCCTGATCGCCAAGCCCGTCGATTATGATGCAGGATACCGGCCAATACAGCGCTTTGCGTTTGATCTGAATCGGCATGACCACCGAACACCATTGCTCTGGCAATTGCTGCCTCGGCGGTCATGCCGATACCTGTATCAAATAAAACGCAAAGCGCTGTATTGGCCGGTATTTTTGCATTTAGGGTTATGTTGCCCGCCGGAATAACTGTGCATTGTTTGGCGGCGAACAGTATGGCTCACCGGATCGGGTCATAACCAGATACGGTGTGATTTTCGGCCCATCCCACAATCAGGGCTTCCCACAGCGGGCAATCCATGCGATAGGGACGCGTCAAATGATGCTTTAGCAAGGAGGCTCCCCATGGAGATTCGCGAAGCCCTTTCGTTTGACGATGTTTTGCTGGTTCCGGCCGCGTCAAACGTGCTGCCGTCCACCGCCGACACTTCCACCCAGGTGACCAAAACCATCCGTCTGAACATTCCGTTGCTCAGTTCCGCAATGGACACCGTGACCGAGGCCAAGATGGCCATCGCCATGGCGCAGGTGGGCGGCATGGGGGTGATCCACCGCAATCTGGATATCGAGGAGCAGGCCGCACAGGTACGCCGTGTGAAACGGTTTGAAAGCGGCGTGGTTTACAACCCGATCACCCTGACCCCCGATCAGACGCTGGCCGATGCCAAAGTTTTGCAGGACCGTTACCGTGTTACCGGCTTTCCGGTGGTCGATGAAACAGGCCGCGTTGTAGGAATTGTCACCAACCGCGACATGCGCTTTGCCACCGACGAAAAAACCCCGATTTCGGCGATGATGAGTTCGGACAATCTGGCGCTGCTGCACGAACCCGCCGACCTGCACGAGGCCCGCAGCCTGATGCAGGCCCGCCGGATCGAAAAGCTGTTGATCACCGACGGGCAGGGCAAACTGACCGGACTGATGACGTTGAAGGATCTGGAACAGGCCGTGTTGAACCCGCAGGCCTGCAAGGATGATCTGGGGCGCCTGCGTGTGGCCGCCGCCAGCACCGTGGGTGATGCGGGCTTCGAGCGCACCAAGGCGCTGGTCGAGGCTGGCGTCGATATGGTGGTGATCGACACGGCGCATGGGCACTCCGAAGGGGTGGCCGTGGCGGTGGAACGGGCCAAAACCCTGTCCAATGACGTGCAGATCGTGGCGGGCAATGTGGCCACGGCTGCGGCGACCAAAGCCTTGGTTGCGGCGGGTGCGGATGCGGTCAAGGTGGGCATCGGCCCGGGGTCGATCTGCACCACGCGGATCGTGGCCGGTGTGGGTGTTCCGCAACTGACCGCAATCATGGACAGCGCCCGTGGCGCAGCTGAATCCGGCACACCGATCATTGCCGATGGCGGCATCAAGTTTTCCGGCGATTTCGCCAAGGCAATTGCCGCCGGTGCCAATTGCGCGATGGTTGGCAGCATGGTGGCCGGCACGGACGAATCCCCCGGAGAAGTCATTCTATATCAAGGCCGTAGCTTCAAAAGCTACCGTGGTATGGGCAGCCTTGGCGCGATGGCGCGTGGCTCGGCAGATCGGTATTTCCAAAAGGACGCGGCGACCGACAAACTGGTGCCCGAAGGGATCGAAGGACAGGTGCCTTACAAAGGGTCTGCCAGTGCTGTGATCCATCAGCTTGTCGGCGGTTTGCGGGCGGCCATGGGCTATACCGGTTGCGCCACGGTGGACGACATGCGCACCAAGGCTGAGTTTGTCAAAATCACTGGTGCGGGCCTGAAGGAAAGCCATGTGCATGACGTTCAGATTACGCGGGAAAGCCCGAATTACCGGATGTCGTAGGGCGGGGTTCACCCCGCCAGTCGTGGGCACCCTTAAGCGTAGCTCTTTGTTGCAAGCCGCCATTGGCGGGCTGAAGCCCGCCCTACGGGGTAGATGTCCGCCCTCGCGTGTTGTTGCGGAGGCCTGATCGGGCTAGGGTGTGATTATCATAAGGTAGGGAGGTGCTGGATTTGAGGTTTCTGTGCAGCATAACTTTGGCGTTGTTTCTAGCACTGCAAGGGGGTGTTGCGGCGGCAGAGACACCGGATTTTAAAGAAACCATGCAGCTTGCCGAACAGGGCGATGCAGAGGCGCAATTCAAACTTGGCCTTATGTATGAAAACGGCAATGGTGTTCCCCGGGATTACAAGAAAGCTGTGCATTGGTATCGGCTGGTAGCCGAGCAGGGGTATGCAGCGGCACAATTCAAACTTGGCAGTATGCTTGTTCAAGGCGAAGGCGTTCCTCGGGATTTCAAGGAAGCCGTAAAATGGTATCGGCTTGCGGCCAAGCAGGGGGAAGTCGCGGCGCAATCCAATCTTGGCGTTATGTATGCTCTGGGCCAAGGCATTCCTCAGGATCTCAAGGAAGCCGCGAAATGGTACCGGTTGGCGGCCCAGCAGGGGGAAGCAATTGCGCAATTTAATCTTGGCGTTATGTATGCCCATGGCCAAGGTATGCCTCAGGATTTCAAGGAAGCTATGAAATGGCATCGGTTGGCGGCCGAGCAGGGGGATGCAGATGCGCAATACACTCTTGGCTATATGTATGCTCTAGGCCAAGGCGTTCCCCAAGATTATACAATCGCATATATGTGGATCAATATTGCGGCGGCAAATGGGTATGCTGATGCAGCCGAGGCCCGTGAAGTTATGGCAAAGGAAATGACCGCCACCGCTATCGCGAAAGCGCAGGTGATGGCGCGGGAGTGTTTGGGCAGTGATTACCGTGATTGCGGGGGTGAATGATATGGGTTGGCCAGTGCAGAAACGCCATTGCCATTAAGTAGCGGGGCTGTTTTAACGCCTCAAACGGTGGGCGAACCCGTGGCAGGCCACGGAACCGCCCACCCTACGCCACCACCTTACCGAAAGCCCCATGATGACCCCAGCCGCACGCCTTTCCGCCGCCATCGAAATTCTCGATCATATTCTGGACGGGGACGCCGCCGAAAAGGCGCTGACCAACTGGGCGCGCGGTTCGCGTTATGCCGGCTCCAAGGACCGTGCAGCGGTGCGCGATCATGTGTTCTCGGCCCTGCGTTGCAAGCGGTTTTTTGCGGCCCTTGGCGGGGCGCAAACCGGGCGGGGCATTGTGCTGGGCCTGCTGCGTGCCCAAGGGATAGAGCCGGATGAAATGTTCACCGGTATTGGCCACGCGCCCGCGCCTTTAACCGATGAAGAACGGACGCAAGGGGACACGCCCGAAGGCAACGCCGCGCTGGACGTCCCCGACTGGATCGCGCCGCATCTGGCTGCAAGTCTGGGCGACGATTTCGCCCCCGTCTGCCATGCGCTGCAAAAACGTGCGCCGGTGTTTCTGCGGGTCAACACTTTGAAAACAAACCTGAAACAGGCCGCCATTGATCTGGCCGGGGAAAATATCCAGACCACCCCGCATCCCCTGTCCCCGACCGCGCTCGAGGTCACCGAAAACCCCCGCCGCGTGCATCTGAGTGCGCCCTACATGGACGGTCGGGTCGAGCTGCAGGACGCCGCCTCGCAAGCGGTGGTGGATCAGTTGCCGCTACACCCCGACATGCGGGTTCTGGATTACTGCGCCGGTGGCGGTGGCAAGGTGCTGGCAATGGCCGCGCGCGCGCCTGCCAGCTATTTTGCCCATGACGCCAACCCGCAGCGTATGAAAGACCTGCCGGACCGCGCACAACGTGCCGGAGCGTCCGTGACCCTATTGGAGCCGGAAGATGTGGCCGGTAGTGGCCCCTATGGTCTGGTGCTGTGTGACGTGCCTTGTTCCGGTAGCGGCGCGTGGCGGCGCTCGCCTGCGGGGAAATGGGAGTTTACGCCGGAAAAGCTGGACCAATTGCGCGAGATTCAGGCCGAAATCCTGACCAAAGCCGCCGCTCTGGTCGCGCCAGACGGGGTGCTGGCCTATACCACCTGTTCGCTGCTGGATGCGGAAAATAGTGAACAGATTGAAGCATTTACTGCCGATAGTGACTGGACGTGCAGCAGCCAGACCCGCTTTACCCCGCTGGATGGTGGCGACGGATTTTTCTATGCTCTCTTGACGCGATAGGAAAACCGGACATAATCAACCGCAAGTGGCGGCTCTCCGCTTTTCTGATTCAAACTTAACGCATGCTTAAGACCTTGTGTTGGAGATTAAGAGCCCACGAATCAATCAGCGGGGGCTTTCGGTGGCTCACACGGCGCATACGCCCGAAATTCAAATCCGCAAGGCGGGCTTTACCACAGGCAGGGTGTTTTACCTTGTCCTGATGGCGGCGGCGTTGATCGTTGCGGCTGTCTTTGCGCCCGATCCGGTGGCGGGTCTGGTTTTGATGGCCGGTGGTCTGACGCTGGGGTTTGTCGGGCTGGCCGTTATGGCGCGGGCCTATTGGAAGGCCCGTGTGCAAAAGGCGGATATTGACACACTGGCCGGCATTGTCGGCAATGATGCCTCGCCCTGTTTTGTCACCGATCAGGACGATGAAATCATATATTTCAACCGTGCGGCAACAGACCGGTTTTCGGCTGTAACCGGCAGGCCCTTGTCCTATGTGTTGCGCTATATGGTGGCCAATTCGTCCGCCATGCTTTTTCGGTTGCAAAACAAGGCACAAGCCCTTGGTGCCGCACAAGAAGATATTGTGACGCGGGACGGAATGCTCGGGCTGATGGTGCACCAGATATCCGGTGATCGTTACCTTTGGCGGCTGGATACGGAACAAACGGCGCAGGGGCGTGGCGATATCGGCCTGCCGATGCTGACGGTTTCCAAATCGGGAACGGTTCTGTTTATGAATGACATTCTGTACCGCCTGCTGGGGGGACGGGTCGAGACACTGGAGGAGGTGTTTAACGACCTGCCTTTGGTCAGCGGTCAGGAACACCAGATCGCGGGTAAGGACGGGATCATCCGGGCGCTGGTGGCGGAACTGGAAGTGGCCTCGGACAGGCGCGAGATTTACTTGCTGCCAGGTGTTTCGGATGGGCAAAATTGCAATGGCTGGCAGTTTTTTGATGAACTACCAATTCCGATGATCAAAATATCGACCGATGCCAAAGTTGTTCAGGCCAACCGTCTGGCACGCAAATTGCTGAATGATCCGATGTCCGGCGCCACGGACCTGGGGGATCTGGTCGAGGGACTGGGGCGTTCGATTTCCGACTGGATCGCGGATGCGATTGCCGGGCGCGGCTTGTCGCGCTCCGAGGTGCTGCAGGCGCGCAAGACGGATAAAGAAGTCTATTTGCAAGTCAGCCTGAGCCGGATCGAGGAAAATGGCAATCCGGTGCTGATTGCGGTGCTGAATGACGCGACCGAGTTGAAAACCCTCGAGGCACAATTCGTGCAAAGCCAGAAAATGCAGGCAATCGGTCAGTTGGCAGGGGGGGTGGCCCATGATTTCAACAATCTGCTGACGGCGATTTCCGGCCATTGCGATTTACTGTTGTTGCGGCATGATCAGGGGGATCCGGATTATGGCGATCTTATGCAGATCAACCAGAACGCCAATCGTGCCGCCAGTCTGGTTGGCCAGTTGCTTGCCTTTTCGCGCAAACAGAATCTGCAACCCGAGGTTCTTGATCTGCGGGATACGTTGTCGGATCTGACCCATCTGTTGAACCGGCTGGTTGGGGAAAAGGTGATGCTCTCGCTGTCGCATGATCCGGGTCTGCGCCCGATCCGTGCCGATAAACGCCAGTTGGAACAGGTGTTGATGAATCTGGTGGTGAATGCCCGCGATGCGATGCCGGAAGGTGGGGAAATCCGGATCGAGACCGAAGGCGTAACATTGCTGCATGATATGGAGCGGGATCGTGCACGGGTCATTGCCGGTGACTATGTGGTTGTGAAAGTCAGCGATGTGGGGGTCGGGATACCTCCGGATAAAATCCACAAGATATTCGAGCCGTTTTACACCACCAAACGGGTTGGCGAGGGCACCGGGCTGGGGCTGTCCACAGTGTATGGTATTGTAAAACAGTCCGGCGGATTTGTATTTGTCGACAGTGTTCCGGGGCAAGGCACCTGTTTTTCGCTCTATTTCCCGGCCTATGACAAACACGAGCTGGTTGGGCAAAAGGCGGGTGCTGAAAAAGCGAAACCCAAAACCAAGCAAGGTGAAGGGATTATTCTTCTTGTCGAGGACGAAGCCCCTGTGCGGGCCTTTGCCTCACGCGCATTGCGATTGCGGGGATATACGGTTCTGGAAGCGGAAAACGCGGAAGAGGCGTTAAAAACGCTCGAGGACGAGGGGCTGAAGGTCGACGTCTTTGTAACCGATGTCATCATGCCGGGAATGGATGGGCCAAGCTGGGTTCGCAAAGCGTTGGAAAAACGACCGGATGTCAAGGTGGTGTTCGTGTCGGGCTATGCGGAAGAAGATGTGGTCGATCACCAGTCAAAAATTCCCAATTCTGTATTCCTGCCGAAACCGTTTTCTTTGGGCGATCTGACTGCAACGGTTCAAAAACAGCTTCATTAGCAGGTCTGAGGTGTCGTGCTTGGCTGTTGCTCTGTTGAAGGTGTTGACTTTCGCTATCCGGAAAATCCTGTCGTTATAATGGGTTATTGCCTAAATTTAAGGCTAAAACCTGTTGAATTATCGCAGGTAATCTCTTTTTAACCATTTTATATAAAATTGTAATTATGAAAAACGGGATTGCAATGTTCTCTTTTTACCCCCATAAGAAATGAGAACATGATAGGAACATTTACGGATTGCCGCGC
>WGBJ01000423.1 GCA_015494385.1 Marinosulfonomonas sp. | reverse complement strand
TCCAGAACAGGCACCGACGGGCGTGGTGGGGGTGTCCAGTTGGTTAATTTACGACCCAATTTTGCGTCCCTACCCATACGAATACTCCTGTTTTACAGGGACACTACTGCGCCCGATCTGCCCCCGAAACCCCGAAATCGCGCCACTCTTACCCAATTTCCGCCGCATTTGCCGCCCATCTTAACCAAAGTAAGAAATAATTTGTCTGTATTTTCAGGAGTTGCCAGAATGTTGAAATCCATGTTCCGCTTTGCCCATGACGACGATGGTAGCGCCGCTGTGGACTGGCTGGTGCTGGCAACCGGTGTTTTGTCACTGGTCATGGCCATTGTCCTGACCGCAACCAGCAATGCGAATGCAGAGTCCAGCCCGACAGAAACTGTTATCGCGGCTCACGACTAAATTCGGCCCATCACGGCTGTTTCGGCCGAACCCGAAAAAGAAAACCCCGCAGGTTTAACCGCGGGGTTTTGTGTTTTTACAGTTTGATGCGTTTTAGTCCTGCGGGATCACCCGCAAATGCAACTCGCGCAGCTGTTCGTTCATCGGCTCGTTCGGCGCGCCCATCATCAGATCCTCGGCGCGCTGGTTCATCGGGAACATGATCACTTCGCGGATGTTGGCCTCGTCTGCCAACAACATCACGATGCGGTCGATGCCGGCCGCACACCCACCGTGGGGCGGGGCGCCGTATTTGAACGCGTTCACCATGCCGCCAAAACGTTTTTCAACTTCGTCTTTGCCGTAACCGGCAATTTCAAACGCCTTGAACATGATTTCGGGTTTGTGGTTGCGGATCGCGCCCGACACCAGTTCATAGCCGTTGCAGGACAGGTCATACTGATAGCCCAGAACCTCGAGCGGATCACCTTCCAGCGCTTCCATGCCGCCTTGGGGCATCGAAAACGGGTTGTGTTCAAAATCGACTTTGCCGGTTTCCTCGTCCCGCTCGTAGATCGGGAAATCGACGATCCAGGCAAAGGCAAAGCGGTCCTCGTCGGTCAGCTTCAGCTCGCGACCGATTTCATCACGGGCCCGACCGGCCACAGCCTCGAACGCCTTGGGTTTGCCCGCCAGGAAGAATGCGGCATCGCCGACTTCAAGACCCAACTGCTGGCGAATGGCTTCGGTGCGTTCGGGGCCGATGTTTTTGGCCAAAGGACCAGCCGCTTCCATCCCGTTGCCCTGATCACGCCAGAAGATATAGCCCATGCCAGGCAGACCCTCTTTTTGTGCAAAGGCATTCATGCGGTCACAGAATTTGCGCGAGCCACCCTTGGGGGCTGGAATGGCGCGAATTTCGGTGCCTTCCTGCTCCAGCAATTTCGCGAAAATCGCAAAGCCCGAGCCGCGGAAATGTTCGGAAACGATCTGCATCTTGATCGGGTTGCGCAGATCAGGCTTGTCGGTGCCATACCAAAGGGCGGCATCGCGATAGGAAATCTGCTCCCATTCGGTATCAACCTTGCGACCACCGCCGAATTCCTCGAACACGCCCTGAATCACCGGCTGGATGGTGTCGAACACATCCTGCTGGGTGACGAACGACATTTCCAGATCAAGCTGGTAGAAATCGGTCGGTGAACGATCGGCACGCGGGTCTTCGTCACGAAAGCACGGTGCGATCTGGAAATATTTGTCATAGCCCGACACCATAATCAGCTGTTTGAACTGCTGCGGCGCTTGGGGCAACGCGTAAAACTTGCCGGGGTGCAGGCGCGACGGGATCAGAAAATCGCGCGCACCTTCGGGGCTGGAGGAGGTGATAATCGGTGTCTGGAATTCGCGAAACCCCTTGTCCCACATCCGCTTGCGCATGCTCGCCACCACGTCGGAGCGCAGCTTCATGTTGTTCTGCAGCTTCTCGCGGCGCAGATCCAGATAGCGGTATTTCAGGCGGGTTTCCTCGGGATATTCCTGATCGCCGAACACCATCAGCGGCAGCTCGTCGGCATGGCCCAGCACCTCGATATCGCGGATGAACACCTCGATTTCGCCGGTGGGGATTTTCGGATTGATCAGGCTTTCGTCCCGCGCCATCACGTTGCCGTCAATCCGGATGCACCATTCCGAGCGCACCTTTTCGATTTCAGCAAACACGGGGCTGTCCGGGTCGGCCATCACCTGCGTGATGCCGTAATGGTCGCGCAGATCGATAAACAGCAAACCACCGTGGTCACGCACCCGATGCACCCAGCCCGACAGGCGGACATTGTCCCCGACGTTGGATTTGTTCAGTTCGGCGCAAGTGTGGCTGCGATAGGCGTGCATGGTCGTCCCCTTATGGGCAATTTCAGGTTTCCAGCCGATACACCCTGCAAAACGGCCAAAGTCAAGGTCACTTACCCGTTTTGCGCCCTTTCAAAACAAAAATTGCACCCTTCTCTTTGTCGTGCGGGCTATTATTAGTGGCTGATAGCGGGAATTTCATCCAGTTGCAGAAATCACATCATCGGCAAATGTTTGCAATTCAAGTATTATCAACGGCCTGACAGCACGCCTATAAATGCAAAAGGTCCGAGCATTTTTGACATTTTTGACATTAAAGAGTTTGTAAAATGATACCACGTTCAACAAGAACGGCAATTTTACTTGTATTGTTTGTTTCAACCATGCTGTTTGCTGTCTTCTACAACGTGCGTTCCCCCGACCTGCTGGCAAGCTGGATGGCCGGCCATTTCTATCAGATTGGCGCACTGGACCAGATTTATCCTTCTGATACACAAACCTATTCAATGCTCCCCCCTGATAAATGGATGCCTTACCTTCACGATCACGGATATGACGGCTCGGTGTTTCCCTTTATTTACCCCCCGCTTTGGGCCCATATATTTGGCTGGCTGACAACTGTAACCACATATGAAACGCTGTCGAACCTGGCGCGGGTTATCAATCCGGTTCTCATGGGAAGCATGGTTATTCTGGCCTGGCGAAGCATGGGCACCACAATGTCTGTTGCGGTTTATACCTTTACCGGCTTACTGATTCTGGTCGGCACCACGATTGGATTTGTCCCGATATACCAGAACCAGCCGCAAATTCTGGTCAGTTTTCTAATCGTTCTGGCGATTGAGCGTAGTCGTTACAATGCGCCGGTTACGGCGGGTGTTGCGATGGCTATCGCCGCATCGATCAAGTTATATCCGGCCCTGTTTGCGCTTTTCTGGCTGGCCAGCGGAAATCGAAAAGCCTTTGGCAGTTTCATAGTGGCGGGGCTTGTTTTGGCGGGGGCTTCGGTTTGGCTTGCCGGTTGGCCTTTGCACCAGACCTTTCTGCATGAAATATTGATAATCAACCACACTGCTTTGGTTAACTTTATGAATGTATCAATCGACGGTGTGATTGCACAATTGTTCTACACCGATAAGCTGGAATTCGTTCAATCTGCCGGGAATGTGCAAACGCAAGGCTTGTCACTGGGTTGGCATGAGTTGAGAAAGTCCGCACTCTGGGGCTGTATCTCGGCGATTGCAATGGTGCTGACGATTGTCGGCATATCGCGCCTGTTCCGGAAATACCCGGCAGGGGCACCGCAACATGATCTGGCCTGGCCATTGGTGATCATAATCGTTGCTTTGCTTAATCCTATTTCATGGAGCTATCATTATATGCCGGCGGTGGCCTTTGCGCCCGCACTACTGATCTATTACCGGCCAAGCATTGCGGTTCTTATACTGGCCATATTGTTTGCCCCGTTTTTAATGATCAAGTTTGTATCCCTGCCAAATTTCGGCTGGATCAAAAACCCGGACCAGATCGCCACGACAACCGGAATGATCGGGCTTGCAGCTGCTTTTGCCTTTGCCATGCGGCGAAAACCACGCAAATCCAGCACACCGGACAGTATGTAGCAGCATAACAGGGCTTGCGCCCCGCCCCCGCTTGTCTATAACCCCAAAGAATTTGCCGCTATTTGCACCTCGGGGGTCTGCCAAATGCCAAAAAGAACCGACATCAAATCCATCATGATTATTGGCGCTGGCCCTATCATTATTGGACAGGCTTGCGAGTTTGACTACTCCGGCGCACAGGCGTGCAAAGCCCTGCGTGAAGAAGGGTATCGCGTTATTCTGGTCAACTCGAACCCGGCCACAATCATGACCGACCCCGAACTGGCCGACGCCACCTATATCGAGCCGATCACCCCCGAAATGGTCGCCAAAATCATCAAGGCCGAGCGCCCTGACGCCCTGCTGCCGACAATGGGCGGGCAAACCGGTCTGAACACGGCGCTGGAACTGGCCGATATGGGGGTTCTGGAAAAATACGGGGTCGAACTGATTGGCGCCAACCGCGAGGCCATCGAAATGGCCGAGGACCGCAAGCTGTTCCGCGAGGCGATGGACCGGCTGGGGCTGGAAAATCCCCGCGCCACGATTGCCGAAAATATGGATCAATGTATGGCCGCACTCGAGGATATCGGCCTGCCCGCCATCATCCGCCCCGCCTTTACCCTTGGTGGCACCGGCGGTGGCGTGGCTTACAATCGCGATGACTTTATCCATTTCTGCACCACGGGGCTGGATGCTTCCCCCGTCAACCAGATCCTGATTGATGAATCCCTGCTGGGCTGGAAAGAATACGAAATGGAAGTGGTGCGCGACACCAAAGACAACGCCATCATCGTTTGTTCGATTGAAAATATTGACCCGATGGGTGTGCATACCGGCGATTCCATCACCGTGGCGCCCGCCCTGACGCTGACCGATAAAGAATACCAGATGATGCGCTCGGCCTCGATTGCGGTGTTGCGCGAAATCGGTGTGGAAACCGGCGGTTCAAACGTGCAATGGGCGGTGAACCCTGCCGATGGCCGCATGGTGGTGATCGAAATGAACCCGCGTGTGTCGCGCTCCTCGGCGCTGGCGTCCAAGGCAACAGGTTTCCCGATTGCCAAGATCGCCGCGAAACTGGCTGTGGGCTATACGCTGGATGAATTGGACAACGACATCACCAAGGTGACGCCCGCGTCGTTTGAGCCAACCATCGATTATGTCGTCACTAAAATCCCGCGCTTTGCCTTTGAAAAATTCGCAGGCTCCGAACCGCTGCTGTCCACTGCGATGAAATCGGTGGGCGAAACCATGGCGATCGGGCGCACGATCCATGAATCCCTGCAAAAGGCGCTGGCCAGCATGGAAACCGGCCTGACCGGATTTGACGAAGTGGAAATCGAGGGCGCACCGGACAAGGCCGCCGTGATCAAAGCCATCAGCGTGCAAACGCCCGACCGGATGCGCACCATCGCCCAGGCCATGCGCGAGGGGCTGACGGATGATGAAATCCACAATGCCACCATGTTCGATCCGTGGTTCCTGTCGCGCATCCGCGAGATCGTGGACGCCGAGGCGCAGATCAAGGCAAACGGCCTGCCCGACAATGCTGACGCCTTGCGTAAAATTAAAATGATGGGCTTCTCGGATGCCCGTCTGGCCACGCTGACCGGCAAAACCGAAACCGATGTGCGCAACGTGCGCCTTGCCGCCGGTGTCACCGCCGTTTTCAAACGCATCGACACCTGCGCCGCCGAATTCGAGGCCCAGACGCCCTATATGTATTCCACCTACGAAGCCCCGGCGATGGGCGACGTGGAATGTGAGGCGCGGCCCAGTGAGCGCAAAAAAGTGGTTATCCTTGGCGGTGGCCCGAACCGGATCGGACAAGGGATCGAATTTGATTACTGCTGTTGTCACGCCTGTTACGCCCTGACTGATCAGGGCTATGAAACCATCATGATCAACTGCAACCCCGAAACGGTTTCCACCGATTACGACACTTCGGACCGGCTGTATTTTGAACCTGTCACCTTTGAACATGTGATGGAAATTCTGCGGGTCGAACAGGAAAACGGCACCCTGCACGGGGTGATCGTGCAATTCGGCGGCCAAACCCCGCTGAAGCTGGCCAATGATCTGCAAGACGCGGGCATCCCGATTCTGGGCACCTCGCCCGACAGCATTGATTTGGCCGAGGACCGCGAGCGGTTTCAGGAGTTGGTCAACTCTCTGGGCCTGTTGCAACCGAAAAACGGCATTGCCAGCACCGATGAGGAAGCCCTGAAAATCGCCGAGGAAATCGGCTTTCCCTTGGTGATCCGCCCCTCCTACGTTCTGGGTGGCCGCGCGATGGAAATCGTGCGCGATATGCCCCATCTGGAACGCTATATCGCCGAGGCCGTGGTGGTTTCCGGTGACAGCCCCGTGTTGCTGGACAGCTATCTGTCGGGCGCGATTGAAATGGATGTGGATGCGCTGTGCGATGGCAAGGATGTGCATGTCGCAGGCATCATGCAACATATCGAAGAGGCCGGCGTGCATTCCGGTGACAGCGCCTGTTCGCTGCCGCCCTATTCGCTGCCCGCCGAGATCATTCAAGAGGTCCACCGCCAGACCAAGGCGCTGGCATTGGCGCTGAATGTGGTCGGTCTGATGAACATCCAGTTCGCGGTCAAGGATGGCAAAGTCTACCTGATCGAGGTCAACCCGCGGGCCAGCCGCACCGTGCCGTTTGTGGCCAAAGCCACCGACAGCGCCATTGCCTCCATCGCCGCGCGGATCATGGCGGGCGAGCCGCTGTCAAACTTCCCGATGCGCGCGCCCTACCCCGAAGGCGCCGGCCCCGACACGCCGCTGCCCTTCGCTGACCCGATGTCGCTGGCCGATCCGGACATGCCGTGGTTCTCGGTGAAAGAGGCCGTGCTGCCCTTTGCCCGTTTCCCCGGTGTCGATACCATCCTTGGCCCCGAAATGCGCTCGACCGGCGAAGTCATGGGCTGGGATCGTTCCTTTGCTTTGGCGTTCCTGAAGGCGCAAATGGGCGCAGGCGTGGTATTGCCGACCGAGGGGGCTGTGTTCATCTCGATCAAGGATATGGATAAAACCACCGACATGTCCGACACCGCCCGCCTGATGGTTGAATTGGGGTTCAATCTGATTGCCACCCGTGGCACCGGCGCGTGGTTGCAGGAAAACGGCATTGATTGCGAGATCGTGAACAAGGTTTACGAGGGCCGCCCCAACATCGTTGACCGGATGAAAAACGGCGAAATCGCACTGGTGATGAACACCACCGAAGGCGCACAAGCGGTTGAAGACAGCCGCGAAATCCGCTCGGTCGCGCTGAATGACGGCTTGCCCTATTTCACCACGGCAGCGGCCAGTCATGCGGTGGCCTTGGCGATGAAATCCCGCGAAGAAGGCGAATTGGGCGTGCGGAGCCTGCAAGGATAAGCATCTTTTTTCATCAGGAGCCAATCAATGCGCCACCACGGAAACATGAAATGGCTGATCCTGACGATTACGGCGCTGTTCTTTCTGTTTGAATTCGTCACCCGTATCGAACCCAGCCTTGCCAACAGCGAAATAGCTGCGCGTTTCCAGTTGAACAATGCCCAATTCGGCACTCTGGCCAGCATATTCTTCTGGATCTATGCCCCGATGCAACTGATCGTCGGCCTGCTGCTGGACCGGTTTGGCGCGCGGCGGCTGATCCCGCCAGCCATCCTGATTTGCGCCAGTGGTGTGATCCTGTTTGCCACAGCGGGCAACGCCTATGTTGCCGGAATTGGGCGCTTCGCAACCGGGCTTGGGGCTTCGTTTGCCTTTGTCGGCTCGCTTTATGTGGTGAACCACTGGTTCGGCGCGGGGCGGTTTGCCGTGCTGTCCGGCGTGGTGAATGCGGTCGGGATGCTGGGCACGGCGATCGGGGCGGTTGCGCTGACGTCGGTCATTGCCACAAGCGGCTGGCAAAATGTATTCTGGGCCACCGGTATTGCCGGTCTGGTTTTGTTTGTCATTGCCCTGCTGTTTATGCGTGACCCGCCGGAACATGTGCCGGCTGCCAAAAAAACCACCAGCTTTATCATGCCCGTCCTTGTCGCCGTGCGGGACCGGAATATCTGGCTGATCGCCTTCATCGGCACGCTTTACTACATGCCGATCAATGTTTACGGCGGGCTATGGGGCAATGCGGAACTGACAAAAGACCATGACCTAAGTGCCGTTCATGCCGAAACCGTCGTCTCGATGATCTTTTGGGGGCTGGCCGCGGGTAGCATCGCGGCTGGGTGGCTGTCAGACCATTTGGGACATCGGAAATGGATCATCGTGAGCGGGGCGTTTCTGACCTCTATCAGCTTTGCCACAGCGGTTTACCTGCCGACATCTTCGGTGCTTTTGCTG
>WGBJ01000422.1 GCA_015494385.1 Marinosulfonomonas sp. | reverse complement strand
GGGTGGGGTTCGCGACCGGCCAGCCCCAGCGGGTCCAGATCGGCGGCCAGATGGCCACGGATGCGGTAGGCGCGGATGATCATCAGGGCGCGGATACTGTCCAGCACAGCGCGCTTGATCTGGTCATCGGAAACCTCGACACCTTTTTCCTCGGCCTTGCTCAGGATTTTCTCGGCCACCTCGGCGGGTTTGACCTCGTCTGTTGGCCATTGGCCATCCAGCGCATGGGTCAGATCGTCATTCGGGACCGGCGGCCAGTCGGCGCGCGCCCATGACGGGCCGGCGGCCTCGGCCTTGACGGCCATGTCATCGTCGCCCAGTTCCCTGAAAAACGCCTGCCACGCTTCATCAACCGCGTTCGGGTCATTGGCGTATTGCGCATAAAGCTGCTCGATATACTCCGCATTGTGCCCTTGCAGGAACGAGGAGGAGTGGAAATCTTTGGTGGTCGGTTGGTCGGTCATGACAAATACCTGAGATGTAAGAGGCCCCGGACCAAGCCCGGGGCCGCGTTTCTTTTACCCAATTGCTTCCAGCACAGCTTCACCCAGTCCTGCGGGGCTGTCGGCCACCACGATTCCGGCTGAACGCATTGCTTCGATCTTGTCCTCGGCACCGCCTTTGCCACCGGCGACAATCGCGCCCGCGTGGCCCATGCGGCGGCCCGGAGGGGCGGTGCGACCGGCGATGAAACCTGCAACCGGCTTCCAGCGGCCTTTCTTTTTCTCGTCGGCCAGAAACTGTGCCGCTTCTTCTTCGGCGGACCCGCCGATTTCACCGATCATGATGATGCTTTGGGTCTCGTCATCGGCCAGAAACATTTCCAGCACGTCGATATGCTCGGTCCCCTTGATGGGGTCGCCACCGATGCCCACAGCAGTGGACTGGCCCAGACCCATGTCGGTGGTTTGCTTCACGGCCTCATACGTCAGCGTGCCGGAACGCGAAACCACGCCGCAGGACCCGCGTTTGTGGATGTGGCCGGGCATAATGCCGATTTTGCAGGCGTCAGGGGTGATCACGCCGGGGCAGTTCGGCCCGATCAGGGTGGATTTGGACCCGTCCAGCGCGCGTTTGACTTTCATCATGTCCAGCACGGGGATGCCTTCGGTGATGCAAACGATCAGTTCCATTTCCGCGTCGATCGCTTCCAGAATACCGTCGGCGGCAAAGGGGGGCGGAACATAGATCACCGATGCGTTGGCCTCGGTCACGGCCTTGGCCTCGTGAACCGAGTTGAACACCGGCAGGTCAAGGTGGGTTTGTCCGCCCTTGCCCGGTGTCACGCCGCCGACCATTTTGGTGCCATAGGCGATGGCTTGTTCACTGTGAAAGGTGCCTTGCGAGCCGGTGAAGCCCTGACAGATTACCTTGGTATTTTCGTCGATGAGTATCGCCATTTTCGGCATTTCTCCTGTTTGGTACCGGACTGTGGTCCGGCCTTGATTATCACTTGTAGAGGGACAGCATCGCGCCTTCGCGGTGAACTTTGGCGGCGTTGGTAATCATGACCAGGCCTTTGCGAGTTTTGAAAGTGATCGTACCGCCACCGCGTGTCCCGCCCATTGATTTTGCACCGATTTGCGGCAGCAAGAGGATCGCCGCATCTGTGCCTGCCTGGGCATTTGGCTGGCCGCTGTCAAAGCTGACCGAGCAGATGTCGCTGAAAAGCAGCACGTCGATCGAGTGGGTTTTATGGCTGGCGGATGTAAGATCCTTGTCGCTGTGGGCCGCCATTTCTAAATTTTTGTCCCGACGTATTGCCCGAATCTCGCCTGCACGGTTGCCGCCGGTTTTGAAACAGACGTTCATAAAGACCTTTGTCGCCATTGCCGGGCTGGCCACGGCGCGCCCTTTGCTGTCATGGGTGCGCGGACCATATCCGCTACAGGCCGCCAGAGCGAGCATGGACAATGTGAAGACAACAGGTTTGAACGAGACTAATTGCATTATATTTCCTGACTACTGTTTCTAATACCGAGAGGCCGCTGCCCCAGTGCTTTGTGTTGTGAATGGTCGCAAACCTGTTCAGACCAACCGTGCTAGTAGGCTTCAAAGCCAACGGAGGTGCCGCCGCCAGCGCGTTCATGGAAATATAACAATACCTCGAGCCCGCCGTTCATAAATTTCCATGCAGGTTCTCCGTCGATGCTAATTTTCTCCCAATCCTTGCCGTAATTCTCGACAAGTCCGTTTTTTATCAGCTTTCTTGCTGTGGATACGCGGACATCAGGGTCGTTTACCGTGCAGACGGGGCCGATCCCTTCGTCGCCTGTGTATATGTAGGTCATTGTGCCGTTTTTATACAGTTCCACTTCGTCCCGATTCTGTTTTCCCTTTTGGATCCAGCCGTCTTTCTGAAGATAGACCACTGCTGCGTCCGGGTTGAAAGCAAACCTCATACAGATATTGGTGATCGCATATTCAAACGAGCCCGTGTCCGCCTGCAGGGGGGTTGAAAACCCTGAAAGGACAACGAGTGCCAATGTTTTTGCTAGATTTTTCATGGGAAAACCTTTCTGTATATTTTAATGGCGCGCGTTACCCCTTCACCGCCTTCACAATTTTCTCGGCTGCATCCGACAAATTATCCGCCGCAATCACATCTACGTCCGAATTGTTGATGATTGCTTTGCCTTCTTCCACCTTGGTGCCTTCCAGACGCACCACCAGTGGCACTTTCAGGCCGACTTCTTTCACCGCCGAAACCACGCCCTCAGCGATCACATCGCAGCGCATGATGCCGCCGAAGATGTTGACCAGAATGCCTTTGACGTTCGGGTCCGATGTGATGATCTTGAAGGCCTCGGTGACCTTTTCCTTGGTCGCGCCGCCGCCTACGTCCAGAAAGTTGGCCGGTTCCGCGCCATACAGCTTGATGATGTCCATCGTCGCCATCGCCAGACCGGCACCGTTCACCATGCAGCCGATTTCGCCATCCAGCGCGATATAGTTCAGGTCGTATTTGCTGGCTTCCAGCTCTTTGGGGTCTTCCTCGGTTTCGTCGCGCAGGGCGGCGATGTCGGGGTGACGATAGAGCGCGTTTGAATCAAAGCTGACCTTGGCATCCAGCACCTTCAAGTCGCCCTTGTCGGTGACGATCAGCGGGTTGATTTCCAGCATCTCCATGTCTTTTTCGGTAAACGCTTTGTAAAGCTGGCCCATCAGCCCCACGCATTGCTTGACCTGCGCGCCTTCCAGCCCCAGCGAAAAGGCGATGCGGCGGCCGTGGAAACCCTGATAGCCGGTGGCGGGATCAACCGAAAAGGACAGGATTTTTTCGGGGGTCGCGGCGGCGACTTCTTCAATGTCCATGCCGCCTTCGGTCGAGCAGACAAAGGAAATGCGGCTGGTTTGACGATCGACCAGCAGGGCCAGATACAATTCGCGATCAATGCCGGCGCCATCTTCGATATAGATGCGGTTGACCTGTTTGCCGGCGGGGCCGGTCTGATGGGTGACCAGCGTGCGGCCCAGCATTTTCTTGGCTTCCTCGGCGGCTTCGGCCACCGATTTGGTCAGGCGCACACCGCCCGCATCGCCTGCGTCGGCTTCCTTGAATTTGCCCTTGCCACGGCCACCGGCGTGGATCTGCGCCTTGACCACCCACAACGGGCCGTCAAGTTCACCCGCAGCGGTTTTGGCGTCTTCTGCTTTCAAAACGGGGCGGCCGTCGGAAACGGGGGCACCATAGGAGCGCAGGAGTTCTTTGGCCTGATATTCATGAATGTTCACTGGACTGTCCCATCTGTGGCTAAGGTTTCGTGTCAGTAAACATGAACGGGTCAGGTAAATAAACGGTTTTTCGCGGTTATACGGGAAAGTGAGGGGTATTTTTGCAGTTTGTGATCACACCTGCAAGAAGTGTGATCACAAACGCTTATTTGATTCGTTTTCTTGTCTGTTTGGTTAATTCAGCAAGAAGGAAATCAGGAACGGATTGCCGCCTGTCAGATCGTCAAACCGGTTCAGGCTGTCGCCTGAAATGACCGGTCCGCGTTCCAGATAGGGCAACAGGCCCGAGCCTTGCACCCAGGTGACGATATCCACCACCGGCGGGTCCATGAACAGCTTTTTCACATTCACCCCGCCCGCAGGCGAAATGCGCCAGTATTCGATCAGCAAATCACCGTTCAGCAGGGCTTCGACATCGGCCAGAACGGCCTGCCACGCGGCACCGGTGCCGGGGGCCAGTTCAAAGCCCAGCGCGGCGGTCTGCTTGTCGTTGGGGATCCATTCGCGTTCGTTGTCGGTTTCCTGCGCAACGGCGGCCCAGAAGACCTTGTTTTCGGCGATCATGCTTAGCAAATGCGCGTGGGCCGCACGGGTGTGGGTGGCATCGGGTTGCTGGTTTAGCGCCCCATAGGCCATGGCGAATTGATCAACCCAGCCGCCGAATTGCATGTCAAAGCCGAATTCCATTGGCGCGTCGCCACGCAGTTCGATCATTTTGGCGTTGGCGCTCATCACGTTGGTGATGGCTTCGGTCGGATCAAACGCAAGCACCATTTCACCAGCGGCCGAAACCATGTGGGTATAGGCGGTCAGCCAGGCCACATCGGCGGTGTCAAAACGCACATCCATCGGCGGGATGCTGTCGGCATCCCCCATGTTGATTTCCCCCATCAGGGTATTGGCGCCGACCTCGATAATACCTTCGCCCATATCGCGGGCGCCGTTCATATTGATGTCGAACCAGACGTTGGCAAGGTCCAGATCCAGCACCACATCGGCCCCGTCTGGAATTTGTGCCAACGCCGCACGGCTGGCGTCCATATCGGTTAGCAATTCGGTGAACAGGCCGGTGATCAGGTCCGCGCGGAACGGTTTGGCATCGGGGTTTGGCGGTACCGGCAGGCGCAGCACGGGCAGGTCCAGATCGTCAATCGTGGCGTTGTATTCCCAACGAACCTGCAGGGTTTTCTCGATCCCGCGCAGGAATTGCAGCGCGCCAAGGGCGAATTGGTCGGATGGTGTTTTGTCCGCCTGAGCACCCAGTTGCTCGACCGCGCCCTCCAGTCCGTTTTCGGCCACAAGGGTGTTGGTGTCGGCCAGCGCGGATGTTGCCAGCAAGGTAAGCGTTAGGGGAAGAACGAGCCGCATGGGAATACTCCTGATAAACAAAAAGGCACCCTATTAGCGTGGGGTGCTTGTTTGAATTATTCAAGGCTTGTTGAAGAGAGGGGCGAATGAATTGAGATCACTTTTGCAGGCTGGATTTTATTCTTTTGGCTGAAAGAAGACTGAAGATAGAAGCGAGAGGCAGCGGGAGGGTCGCAAATAGCGCACCTGCCATGATTTGAAACAGCGTTGGATTTCCTCCGCCAATTGCAAATCCCATAAAGGTATATAGCGCGAGAACTGGCCAGGCGATCAGCAATACAGTTGCCAAAGCAACCAGCCCGATCCGAAACAGGTTTTTGGCATTATCGGATCCGTTTGCGGCAATATATAGGCCGAGAAGGGCTGGCAGGCTTAATATTAACAGTAGTGTAAGACCAGATGAGCGTTTTGCGGCGGTGATGCCTTCTATGGTTTTCTCGACGAACATGAAGTTGTTTGTTGGAGGAAACAGTAATGAACAAAGAGATTTACGTTGGGCTGGATGTGCATGCTGATACAATTGCCGTCGCGCTTGCTGAGGG
>WGBJ01000421.1 GCA_015494385.1 Marinosulfonomonas sp. | reverse complement strand
GGCGCGCAACCTGATCGAGCGTTTCTTCAACAAACTCAAACACTTCCGCGCGGTGGCCACCCGTTACGACAAACGCGACGACAACTACCTGGCTTCCGTCCAACTCGCATCTATCAGGATTTGGTTAAGATCTTATGAGTCGGTGACCTAGGGTCAGGACCCATTAATCCTGCGCCACTGGTTTGACAGATTTTTGTGCTGACAAGGCACAATGGCGCGGGAATAGTGGTTCTATTCCAAGGCATTGTAACGCAGTTCAGCGCGAAAATCCGTCAAATCCGAAGGACGCCGTTTTCCCTTCATCTCAGCGGCGCGGGCCGCTTGTGAACAGAGCCACTGTTAACGGCGCATCCCGAACCGCTGATATTTCGGGAAAACGGCGCCAGTGGCGCAGAATTAATAGGTCCTGACCCTAAAAACCTATCCTGCCTGTTTCTTGTCCCGTTTGACGCGGAACACGATCAGGTATTGCGCCGGCACAAAGATCAGGGTGATCACCGTGCCAACGATAATCCCGCCCATCAGCGCATAGGCCATCGGCCCCCAGAACACCTGCCGTGAAATCGGGATCAGGGCCAGGCTGGCCGCTGCTGCCGTCAATACAATGGGGCGGGCGCGGGTGACTGTGGCCTCGAATACCGCATCCCAGGCGTCCATGCCCTGTTTGCGCAAGGCCTCGATCCGGTCCACCAGAATGATCGAATTGCGGATCAGGATGCCGCTTAGGGCCAGAATACCCAGAATGGCGACAAATCCCATCGGGGCCTTGGCGGCAATCAGTGCAATCACCACCCCGATCAGGCCCAGCGGGGCCACCGACAACACGATGAACGCCAACCGGAAGCTTTGCATCTGCACCATCACCAGCGTGATGATGATCAGGATCATCATCGGTGCCACAGCCGCAATCGGCCCTTGCGATTCCGCACTCTTTTCAACCGAGCCCCCGACCTCGACGTGGTATCCGGCGGGCAGGGATTTATCGAATTCCTCGATCTGTTCTTTCAGGGCTTTGACGATGGTTGCGGGCTGATCCTTGGTGGCCAGAGCCGCCTCGACCGTCACCGTGGGCATCCGGTTGCGCTGAATGACCACGGGCTGTTCGGTTTCAAACCGGAAACTTGCGACGCTGGACAGGGGAATGGTGCCGCCATCGGCTGTGCTGAGTTGCAGGTTGAACAATGTGTCGATGGATTCGGAGGTGTTTTTGTCCCCGCGCGCAATGATGTCGATCAGATAGGTCTGGTCGCGCAGGTTGGTCACACCTTTGCCGTTATAAACCGTGTTCAGGGCAATGGATATATCGCGGGCGGACAGGTTCAACTGGCGTGCCTTGTCCTGCAGGATATCCACCTTGATCACGCGGGCAGGGGCGTTCCAGTCCATCGCGATGCTTTCCAGGCGCTCATCACTGGCGACAATCGCGGTCAGATCACGCCCCAGATCGCGAACCTTGGCGATGTCGGGGCCGGACAGGCGGTATTGCACGGGGCGGCCCACCGGCGGGCCAATCGCCAGCAGTTTCACCAGAACATCGGTGCCGGGGAATTCCTCGGCGGCAACCTTGCGCAGCTCGTCGCGCAGTTTATCGCGCGCCTCAAGGCCGGTTGTCTGGATCACGATCTGGCCAAAGTTGGCCGACGGCGTGGCCGGTTCGCTGGTCAGTAGAAAACGCAAGGCGGAACGGCCGACATAGGTGGACCAATAGGCCACCCCGTCGTGATTTTTCAGACGGTTTTCCATTGCCTGCAACTGGGCCGATGTTTCCTCGATCGAGGCATTCTGCGGCAGGGTCATGTTGACCAGCAATTCGGTGCGGTCCGAATTGGGAAAGAACTGTTGTTCGACAAAGCGCAGGCTGTAAACCGAGGCGACAAAACCGGCGACGATCACCACCAGCACCAGCCAGCGGGCGCGCATGGCCCCGCGCAGGGCGGACTGGAACATCCGCATGGCAATGCCGGGGCCTTTGTGTTTGTGGCCCAGGTTTTTGGGCAGGAATGTCACGCCCAGCAGCGGGCTGTACAAAACCGCCACGAACCAGCTGACCAGCAGGGAAACCGCGATCACCACGAACAGCGAAAAGGTGAATTCACCGGCGTTGGAATTGTTCAGCCCGATCGGGATGAAACCGGCAACGGTGATCAAGGTGCCCGACAGCATAGGAAAGGCAATCGTGCGCCATGCATAAGAGGCCGCCTGATGCCGCCCGTCGCCCTTTTCCAGCCGGTAGATCATGGTTTCCACCGCGATCATTGCGTCATCCACCAGCAGCCCCAGCGCGATGATCAGCGCGCCCAGCGAAATCCGTTGCAGGGTAAAGCCGGTGTATTCCAGCACCACAAAGGTAATGCCCAGCGTCAGCGGCACCGCCAGCGCCACCACCAGACCGGCCCGCAGGCCCACGGCCAGCACCGATACCGCCATCACGATGATCACCGCTTCGGCCAGCGCACGGGTGAAATGGCCGACTGCTTCATCCACAATTTTGGGCTGGTCCGAAACCTTGTGGATTTCAACGCCAATCGGCAACTTTGATTCCGCCCGATCAATCACTTCGTCCAGCTGTTCGCCAAACGCCAGAATATTGGCCCCTTTGCGCATTCCAACGCCAAGGCCGATCGCCTCTTCTCCGTTAAAGCGGAACAATTCGGTTGCGGGGTCTTTATATCCACGCCGCACCGTGGCCACATCGGTCAGGCGGAAAAACCGGTCCCCGACACGCAGGTTCACATCCTCGAGGCTTTGGGCATTCAGGAATTTGCCGCTGACCCGCACCAATACCCGTTCGGGGCCGGCCTCGATCACGCCGGAGGGCACAATCGCGTTCTGGGCGGCCAGTGTGGCCTGCACCTGTTCCTGATTGACGCCAAGGGCAGCCATTTTCTCGGGCGAGAAATCCAGATAGATCGCTTCTTCGCGGTCGCCAAAGATCACCACATCGCCCGCATCATCCAGTTGCTGCACCTCGCGGCGGATGTCCTCGATCATGTCGCGCACTTCGCGCGGGGTGAACCCGTCCGAGGTAAAGGCATAGATATTGCCGTAAACATCGCCAAATCGGTCGTTGAACTTGAAACCGGCAAATTCGGCGGGGAATTCACCGCGGATATCGCCCATCATATTGCGGATTTCCTGCCAGATCGGCGGGATTTGCGGACCGCGGGTGGTGGGCAGCAGGTTGACATAAACAATCGACACGCCGGGCCATGTGACGGATTTGGTATAGTCCAGCTCGTCCACTTCCAGCAGTTTCTTTTCGATCCGGTCGGTGACCTGATCCAGCGTTTCCTGCACCGTGGCCCCGGGCAGGGCGGCGGTGATCACCATGGTTTTGATGGTGAAATCCGGATCTTCCTCGCGGCCGATGGTGACATAGGCCATCAGGCCCGCCAACATGCTGACGATCATCAGATACCAGACAAAGGATTTATGCTGTAGCGCCCAGTCGGACAGATTGAAACGTTCGCTCATTTGCCTACGCGCGGGCCAACGATCTGCCCGTCCCTGATTGAGTGGATGCCTTTGGTCAGGATTTCCTGATTGATCTGCAAGCCCGAGGTGACAACCCGCCGTTTGCCAAGGGTCTGGCCAAGGGTGATCGCCGTTTTATGGGCAACGCCATCGGGGCGCGAAATGACCCAGACGAATGGTTTGCCGTCTTCACGCAGTATCGCACCCGTGGGGATGGTCATCACTTTTATGTCCTCAAGCTGTGGCCGTGCCTTGACCAGCGCGCCGATACGGAATTCCTCGGGCGCGTCCAGCAGGGTGAAATGGCCCCGACGGGTGCGGGTGCGGGTGTCGGCCACCGGATCGACAGACCGCAAGCGGATTTGCGCATGCACCGTGCTGACAGCCAGCAGGGTGGCGTCGAACAGGGCCTGTTTGGGCAAAATGGCCAGTTCGGATTCTGTCAGGTCGATCACCACTTCGCGTTCGTCCGTGGCGGCCAGACGGATCACCGGCTGTCCGGCCGAAACCGAGGCACCGGGTTCGGCAAAAACCCGTGTGATAACCCCGTCGTGGGGCGCGCGCAAAACGGCTGAATCCAGAATATCCTCGGCGCGGATCAGGGCCGCTTTGGCCTGTTCCAGTCGCGCTTTGGCGGCGGCAAACTGGCGTTCTGCGTCCTCCAATCGCGTTTGACTTTCCACGCCGCGCTCGACCAGTATCTTTTCGCGCTCCAGTGCATCCTGCGCCGATTTCAATCCCTGCGTGGCGATCACCACACCGGCCCGTGCCGCCCATGCGCCGGCTTCCAGTGCTTCGGGGTCCAGTTGGGCCAGTACATCGCCCTCTTTCACCGTATCCCCAAGGGAAACGGGGCGGCTGGCGATGGTGCCCGAGGCGGGAAAGCCCAGATCAACCTCTGTTCTGGCGGAGACCGTGCCGATAAAATCGCGCGCCGTGTCGGGATCTTCGCCGATGATTTCAGACACCACGGGGCGGGGGGCTTCCTGCGCCACAACAGGATGTGCAAGCGGCAATGCCATGGCGGCAATCAGGAACAGGGAACGTATTTGCATCACTCGTCTCCGATCAGGCGGACGATGCGCCCGGGGTATAACAGCTGTGCGCCACTGGTGACGACAATATCGCCGGTTTTCAGGCCATCCCTGATGACAATCGTGCCATCCGAGTAGCGCGTGATGCCGATCGGCCTGACTGTGGCGCGCATCGTATCGGGGCTGATCACCCAGACGGCTGGCGACTGGCCGATGACCGACAGGGCGCTATAGGGCACGATGATCTGGTCGGGGTGCGGGATTGCGATGCTGGCCTTCACCGCCGCCCCGTAACTGACCTGTGCCGGCGGTTTGTCCACGCCGACACTGACTTCGACGGTGCCGGTGCGCGGATCAACCAAAGGGGACACCTTGCGCACGCGCCCCTGAAAGCGAACGTCGGGGTTATCAAGCAGCGATAGCGGAATTGTCAGGTCTTTGGGTATTCGTGTGGGCAGATCCTCGGGCGTATCGAAAACGGCATCCATTGCGGTCCCCAGCGCCAGTTTCAACACCGGATGGGCACCGGCAATGACTTCGCCGGGATCGGCCAGACGGGCGGTGATAACCCCGTCGGCGCTGGCCCGCAGGAAGGTATCTTCATAGGCTTTGCGGGCGCGGTTCAGGTCTGCCTGTGCCTGCTCTACGCTGGCTTCGGCGATGCGGTAACGGCGTTCGGCCTCGTCACGGCGAATGCGGGTGGTGGCGCCGCGTTGCAGGAACACATCTTGCCGTTCGAATTCCTCTTTGGCCTGAAACAGATCGGCCTGTGCTGCATTCAGCGCCGCTTCGGCGCCGCGCATGGCCTGTTCCTGTTGCACCGATTCAAGGCGGGCCAGTTCCTGCCCCGTTTGCACCTGATCGCCCTCGCGCACCAGAATAGACATGATCCGTCCACTCATGGGAAAGGACAGGCCAACCTCGTCACGCGCGATGATCTGGCCCGTCAAAGTCAGGGTTTCCAACCCCAGCTCGGGCTGGATTTTGACTGTTTCAACCGGCAAGGCCTGTTCTGACAGGGCAGGGGCCATTGACAGGAATACCGATCCTGTCAGGGCCAATAAGAACGTCCCGTATCGCATGGTGTGCCCTCGTCTATTTCAGAGTGGTGAACCGAATCCGGTGCAGATGCCGGCACAGCTAAACCGATTAGTATAGTTTTTCAAGCCACCCAAAACGACCGGGGCCCATTACCTGTGTAGATGGGACAATATAACCCACTAGGGGATGCAATACGACAGGTTTGTCGGCAGCCTTAAATCAAACGATAGCCTGTGTCAGTGTCTTGAAGGTTTTGGCAGGATCGTCCGTGTTCCAGATCTCCTCGCCAATCGCAAAGAAATCGGTGAAGGGAGACAGGGTTCTGATCAGATCAACCGTCAAGGCGCCTTCGGCCACAACCGGCACCTCGACAACATCGCTCCACCACTGGAACAGGTCCTGCGGGGCGGTCGAGCCATCGCCCAGCGCGCTTTCGCCGCAAGGGCCGAAGCTGATGTAATCGGCGCTGGCTTCGCCCGCGTTCAACCCGTCATGGCGCGAGGTGCCGCAGAAACTGCCGATGATGGCCTCGTCCGAAAGCTCGCCCCGGGCATAGCGCACGGAACGGGCACCATCGGTCAGATGCACCCCGTCAAGGCCAAGGCGCTCGACCATGATCAGGTGGCTTTCGATCACCAGCGGAATGTCGCGCCCATGGCAGATTTCGCGCAGGGCATCCCCGGCGCGGGCGATCTGGTCTTCGTCTTTGGTGGCCATGGCAAGACGTGCGCAGGCCACGGGGGCCACATCCAGCACCCGCTGGAATGTATCGGCAAAGCTGGCCAGTTCAAAGGCGGGCGGGGTGATCAGGTATAGCTGGGCCTGTTCTTTTTCGGGAAATTCTTCGCTCATCATCACTATCCTTGGCTGGCTGTTGCTGCCGGATATAACGCAGGTTTTGCGGTTTGACCACGGGGCAGTTGCACCCTATCAGGGCGGGGATGGATAAACAGGTGTGAAATGGCAAAAGATGAATGGGCGGGACCACAGCCCGCGATGATCCTTGTGCGCCCGCAGATGGGCGAAAACATCGGGGCCGCCGCGCGGGCGATGTGGAATTTCGGGCTGGACCGGATGCGTATTGTCGCGCCGCGTGATGGCTGGCCGAATGAACGGGCCGTGGCGATGGCGTCGGGCGCGGGGCGCCTGCTGGATCAGGCGGGGCTGTTTGACAATACGGCGGATGCGATTGCCGATTGCAACTATGTGTTTGCCACCACCGCGCGGCATCGGGGGCTGACCAAGCCGATCATGACACCGGAACGGGCGATGGAATACACCCGTGGCCTGCTGGAGCAGGGGCAAAAGGTCGGCATCCTGTTTGGTCCTGAACGCGCGGGTCTGGAAAACGACGATGTGGCGCGGGCCAATGCGATTATCTCGGTGCCGGTCAATCCGGCGTTTTCATCGCTTAATCTGGGGCAATCTGTTTTGCTAACCGCCTATGAGTGGCGCCGGCAGGTGGAACAGGCCGTGCCCGAGGTGATGGAGATGGTGAAAACCGAATTTGCCGAGGGGCTGGAGATTGAAAAGCTGGGCGATCATTTCGAGGAACGTCTGGCCGAGGCGGGGTTCTTTTTCCCCGAGGCCAAGGCGGACCGGATGAAGCTGGCCCTGCGCAACATGTGGGCACGGCTGCCGCTGACGCGGGCGGATGTGCAGACGTTGCACGGGATGCTGCGCCAGTTGGTGCGCTGGAAAGAGCGCGGGGAATAAGAGATTCTATGCGCTGCCGCGCGGGCAGGTATTTTCGGGCAAGAAGAAGGGAATACTCTTGCCCCTGCTTTTTGTCGGTCGTAGTTTGACGGGAAACAGGAAGGG
>WGBJ01000420.1 GCA_015494385.1 Marinosulfonomonas sp. | reverse complement strand
GGCGTGCTGTGGGGGATGCGGAGCGGGCGGACTGGTTGCAGTGGTTGCATTTTGCCGAGACCATTGGCCAGCATCTGGCGAACCTGACCCAGCATCATATTGCATTGCGTGATCCGGCGATGCGCTCGCCAACCGTGATGCGGCTGGAGGCCAAGCGGTTGGAGAAAGCGCTGGAGGTGGTGGACCGTGCCGTGCAGGGGCAGGAGTATCTGTTGGGCAGCGGATTTTCGGCGGTGGATGTGAATGTCGGCTATGGCGTGATGATCGCGCGGCATTTCGTGCCGGGGGATTTGTTGCCCGCGCTGGACGGTTATTATCAGCGATTGGTCGCACGCGATGCTTTTGCGCTGGCCAAGGCGCGTGATGGTGATACGGTGATTTACAGAGACGCGTTTTATGCACCACCTGAGGAGGGTTGAGAGATGGCCGGAAATTTCGTCGAGATATTCGAAGTGGGGCCGCGCGACGGTCTTCAGAACGAGCCGCGTGCCATTCCGGCCGTTGAGAAGATTGCGCTGGTGGACAAGCTGTCCGAGGCGGGGTTCCGGCATATCGAGGTGACAAGTTTTGTATCCCCCAAGGCCGTGCCGCAGATGGCGGACGGGGCCGAGGTGTTGCAGGGGATCATCAAGGCTGACGGCGTGGCCTATACCGCGCTGACACCCAATATGCAGGGATACGAGGCAGCCGTGGCGGCCGGTGTGGACGAGGTTGCGATTTTTGCGTCTGCCTCGGAAGGGTTCAGCCAGAAGAATATCAATTGTTCGATCGCCGAAAGTTTCGAGCGTTTCGCGCCGATCCTGAAGGCCGCGCGGCATGCGGATATTCCGGTGCGTGGCTATGTGTCTTGCGTCACCGATTGCCCCTATGACGGGCCGGTTGCGCCCGAGGCGGTGGCCAAGGTGGCGGCGGACCTGTTCGCGGCGGGTTGTTACGAGATTTCGCTGGGCGATACGCTGGGCAAGGGCACGCCAGACTCGGTGGCGCGGATGCTGTTGGCGGTTCTGAAAGAGGTGCCTGCGCACCGTCTGGCCGGGCATTTCCACAATACCGACGGGCACGCGATTGCCAATATCGATGCGGCGCTGGCGCTGGGCTTGCGGGTGTTTGATACGGCGATTGGTGGATTGGGCGGCTGCCCCTTTGCGCCCGGTGCCGAAGGCAATGTGGCGACCGAAGCGGTTCAGGAACATGTGACCGCGCTGGGCTATGAAACCGGATTGTGCAGCGAAACGCTGGAAGAAGCGGCCGAAATGGCGCGGAAAATGCGACAGGGATAAGCAATGTTTGAAACGATCAAGGTAGAGACCGACGCGCGCGGGGTGGCTGTGCTGACTTTGAACCGGCCTGACAAACACAATGTGTTGTCGGCGCAGATGATTGCCGAATTGACGGATGTTGCCGCGCAACTGGGGAATGATCCGGCCGTGCGGGTTGTGGTCTTGACCGGCGCGGGCCGCAGTTTTTGTGCCGGTGGCGATCTGGCATGGATGGGGGCAATGATGAAGGCCAGCCCGTCCGAGCGGGCCGAGGGTGCGCGGGAGCTGGCGGCGATGCTGCAGGCGATCAACACCATGCCAAAACCTGTGATCGGACGGCTGAACGGGCAGGCCTATGGCGGCGGTGTCGGCATGGCCTGTGTCTGCGATGTGGCAATCGGGGTTGAAGGGGCGCGGTTCGGGTTGACCGAAACACGGCTGGGGCTGATCCCCGCCACCATCGGCCCCTATGTTGTGGCGCGGATGGGCGAGGCCAATGCGCGGCGGGTGTTCATGTCATCGCGCCTGTTTGATGCGGACGAGGCCGTGACGCTGGGGGTGATTGCCAAGGTGGTTGCGCCGGATGATCTGGATGCAGCGGTCGAGGCCGAAGTGTTGCCCTATCTGTCTTGCGCGCCAGGCGCGGTGGCTGCGGCCAAACAGATGGCGCGGGAATTGGGACCGCGGATTGATGACGAGGTGGTGGGTAAAACCATTGATGCGCTGGTGGCCCGTTGGGACGGGGACGAGGCGCACGAGGGGATCGCCGCGTTTTTCGAGAAGCGCAAGGCGTCCTGGGTGGTCGAGGCGGAACGGTAATTCCAAAATCGGCCCTGTTTTCAGGGGCAGATCATCCTGCCCCTGATTTTGGATCCGTCACATGACAGGTCGCACTGTTTTACTCTGGTGCGGGTATCGCCTTTTCATACATGCCGACAGCCTCGTTCATCAAGACCAAGACCTGTTCCATATCCTTCGCGATCACGTTTCGCTGCGCATCGGTGATAGGGTTTCCGGCTGCGGCTGATTCCAGTGCCGCCTTCGGGCCGGTCCATGCGTTCAGAACCTTCTCCAATTGACCCCGGATTTGATCATTCGGTGCGGCCATAACTGTGCCGGGCATACCATCTTGCAATGCACCGAGGGTAAAGGAAAAATACTGGGTCGTTTTCGCAAGCCGCGCGCGATTTTCCTCAACATCCACACCCTTATCAATCAGGCAGAATTCTTTCGCCGCTTTCTGGGTGAACATCCGCTGCCGTCCGGCAAGGTCAATGGTCAGCGCCAGAATTAAGGGCATATCCGGAAGGACATCGCCGTAAACATGGGCGGTTTTATTCACAGTGCGGTTCATGTCGGTCAGCAATTGAAGCCCGCTTTTATCGATTACAGCCAGGGCTTGGGGGGTAACATTGCCGTTTTCCAGCGCCGGTTGCAAATGGGCTGTGAATGCCTCCCAGTCTTTTTCCACCCCCAAGAGCGCTTCGCGGACCGGCTGGTTTTTTTCGGGGCCAATGCCGATGTTTTCATCTCCTTGCAGCAGGGCTTGCAGGCTGGTTTCAAACAATGCCACCGCATCTGCGAGCTGCCTTGATGCCCCGGTGGTTTCCGGGCCAGTATTCAAAAAACAGGCGGCTTTCGATATCCGCTGTGACAGCATCCGTTGCCGCCCCGAAATATTGATGCGTCGTGCGGCTTCTATGGCCTCGTCTGATTGAGCGAAAACGGGAGCTGCAAAGCCCATTTGTATTACAGTAAGCGCTGCTACGGCGAGCGAACCCACAAGATACGATTTCATCATGATCTCCTTAATTCAGGGCAGGCTTGCTCCTCGAACGGACCAAACATTTCCCGGTCGTCATCCAACTTTTGTCATCATCCAACATATCTGGACTGGTTAGGATCATTCCTTCATTTAACTCATCTTCGAGTTGATCTGTATCAATGTTGACGATTTTACTATGGAAAAAATATCCTGAAAACTGCGGTTGGTCGCAGATGACCTGCGGCCTCGTGTTTTAAATTGGTTTTACGGGGACGGGGCGGCGGCTTTTCGGGGTGTTTGGGAGCCTTCGAAACGGGCTTGTCGCCTCCTTGGTTGACGGTAATTCCCGCCAGGATACTTGCGCAAAAGAAAAACAGGGATTCGGGGTGTTAGGGGGCGGGCGGGGCAAAGCTTGATCCAGATCAGCACACAATTGCATACAAAATGCACCAGGGGGCGAAATATCCTGCATTTGGGGGCACGGGTTCTGTTGACCCGCACATAAGGCAGGAGTAAACCACCAAAGAGCAACAACATGTGCAATACAAGCGCGTTAAGGAGCCACACGTGGAAGACCTGTTACGAGAATACCTCCCCGTCCTTGTTTTTCTGGGCATGGCAACAGCATTGGGGGCGGTGTTGATCCTTGCCGCTGTCATTCTGGGGCCAACGAATCCCGATCCGGAAAAGCTGAGCGCCTATGAATGCGGATTTAACGCGTTTGACGATGCGCGGATGAAATTCGATGTGCGGTTCTATCTGGTCGCCATTCTGTTTATCATTTTTGATCTGGAAATTGCGTTCCTGTTTCCCTGGGCGGTGACGTTCAAGGATATGACGGATGTCGGGTTCTGGTCGATGATGGTGTTTCTGGCCGTGCTGACCATCGGCTTTGCCTACGAGTGGAAGAAAGGGGCGCTGGAATGGGAGTGATGTCTGGAGCCAACACCGCAGGGGCCGACAAGGATGTGTCGGTTCGGGCGATGAACGATGCCTTGCAGGACAAGGGTTTTCTGCTGACCACCACCGATGACATTATCAACTGGGCGCGCACGGGGTCCTTGCACTGGATGACATTCGGTCTGGCCTGTTGTGCGGTTGAAATGATGCACACGGCGATGCCGCGGTATGATATCGAGCGTTACGGCTTTGCGCCGCGGGCCTCCCCGCGCCAGTCGGATGTGATGATCGTGGCCGGCACGCTGACCAACAAGATGGCACCGGCCCTGCGCAAGGTTTACGACCAGATGCCCGAGCCGCGTTATGTGATTTCGATGGGCAGCTGCGCCAATGGCGGTGGTTACTATCACTACAGCTATTCCGTGGTGCGGGGCTGTGACCGGATTGTGCCGGTCGATATTTACGTTCCGGGCTGTCCGCCGACGGCCGAGGCGCTGGTTTACGGTGTGTTGCAGTTGCAGCGCCGGATCCGCCGCACGGGCACTTTGATCAGGTAGGGGTGGATATGTCAGACGCATTGAATGAACTGGGCGCCCATATTCAGGCCAAACGGCCGGATGATGTGCTGTCCTATTCCGTGGCCAACGGCGAGTTGACGGTCGAGATCGCCCCGACGGGGCTGGTTGGCTTTGTCGAGTTTCTGAAGGTTGACCGCACCTGCCGGTTTTCATCCTTGATTGATATCACTGCGGTGGATTACCCCGAACGGGTCAAGCGGTTCGACGTGGTTTACCATTTCCTGTCGATGTACCAGAACCACCGCATCCGGCTGAAATGCGCCATCCGCGAAGAGGAAAGCGTGCCGTCGATCACCGATGTGCATAAATCCGCAGGCTGGTTTGAGCGCGAAGTGTTCGACATGTTCGGTATTCTGTTTTCCGGCCATCCCGATCTGCGCCGTATCCTGACCGATTACGGGTTCCGTGGCCATCCGCTGCGCAAGGATTTCCCGACCACCGGTTATGTCGAAGTGCGCTATGACGAAGTGGAAAAGCGCGTGGTTTACGAGCCGGTGACACTGGTTCAGGAATACCGGCAGTTTGATTTCATGTCCCCGTGGGAGGGTGCACAATACATCCTGCCCGGTGACGAAAAAACCGACGAGGCCAAGGGCTGATGATGGGCGAGGCGGTTCTTATGTACGGTATCGGGGCAGTGAAGGCCGGCACAAGCTGGCTGTTCAACTACCTTGAGGGGCACCCCGAGTGCGCCATGCCGCCCTATAAGGAACTGCGCTATTTCTACATGCTGGAAAATGACCATTTCGAGGGCCAGATCAAAAAGGTGCGCGTGTTGATCGCCGATCTGAAGGACAGTCTGGAAACAGCCCCCGAAGATCGCAAGCCGCTGATCCAGAAGCGTCTGAACAAGACACGCCACTGGCTAAAGGTTCTGCGCGAGCAGCGCGATGATCCGGCGGCCTATGCGGCCTATATGATGACTGAAGCCGATGGTGCCAAACTGACGGCGGACATCACACCGGAATATTCGATGATGCCGGTTGCCCGTTTGAAACAGATGGCCGGTGTGGTGGCGAATACACGGTTTGTCTATCTGCTGCGTGATCCGCTGGATCGGCTGTGGTCGAACATCCGCATGAACGCATGGCGCAAAACCAAAGACCCCAAAGCGATGCGCGCCCTTGCGCTGGCCGAAGTGGACCGGATACTGGATGGCAAATCCAGCCCCGCCTATGAGCGTTCGGATTACGCCCACGGGCTGTCGGCGCTGGAAACAGCCGTGCCCGAGGCGCGCCGCAAGGTGATGTTCTACGAAAACCTGTTTACGGATGACAGCATCCGCGAATTGTGCGCCTTTTTGGGGCTCAGCAATCACAAGGCCGCTTTGGACAAAAGAATACACCAGGGCGTGCCGATCAAGCTGGACGCGGCGCGACGCTCCGGCCTGCAAAAACTGCTTGCGCCGCAATACCATGCGGTTGAAAAGCGCTTTCAGACACTTCCTGCCCGCTGGCAGGACAATATGGCGAGGGTCTAGGATTATGGACGGCTCCAAATTTG
>WGBJ01000419.1 GCA_015494385.1 Marinosulfonomonas sp. | reverse complement strand
GATTCATCCTTGGTTAGCGATCTAAATTGTTACTCATTCCTACGCGGGGTGCTGGGCGAATTGTCTTTTTAGCCGCTGTCCGCTTCGGGATGGATATATATAGCCCGTTGAATGGGGCGAGAATTTGGCAGGTATCGTACAAATTTAAGCTATCGTTAATATTCTATCTTTTTCGCGTGTAACCCGATGAAAGATAACGATTAATTATTATTAACAAATTTTACGCAGGCAAAAATATTCCTGATTAAGTGTGAAATTGGGCGGATTTTCTCTGGAATCGGGTGGAAATACTGGCATTGCATCCGTTTATTTGCGACAGTGAATCAATAATAATTGCCGAGGCAGAGCAGGAAACCGCATGAAGCGGCGCTTCGTAACATTAATAGTGACTGCCGCTGTGTTTCTCGCGGCTCAGGTGCAGGCGGATTCGCCAGCGCCCTCGAACGGGTTTACCTTTAAACGTGTCGGCCTTCCTGGCAAGGGCCGCAGCGGGGGCCTTATCAAGGTGCAGATTGATCCGGTGGCCCAGCGCGAGGCATTGCGCGTCACAAAACACCCGGACCCAGAAGTAACAGCAACGGATCCCGAAAGTGCGCCGGACAATCCACCCGTGCTGTCGGAACTGGGCTGGTACTGGCTTGGGGTGTCCCCCAAACTCGAGGATTCCAGCCCCGGGCGTCTGGCGACAGCGGTTTCCTATCTGGACAAAGGCCCCGAAGGGCAATCCGTACCGGCCCCGCGGTTGCAGCACCTGCAGGACATTGCTGAAAAATACGGTGTCGATATTCTGAAGGCGACAATCGGCACAGATGTTTCCCCTGCACTGGTTCTGGCCGTGATCGGGATTGAATCAGCCGGCAACCGGAATGCCGTCAGCTCTGCAGGCGCATCCGGTTTGATGCAATTGATGCCCGATACAGCCGAACGCTTCGGCGTCGAGGATTCGACGATTGCAGAACAGAACATCAAGGGTGGTGTGGCCTATCTGGATTGGCTGATGAAAAAATTCAACCGCGATCCGGTTATGGTTCTGGCCGGATACAATGCGGGCGAGGGGGCTGTTATCAAAAACGGGGGGGTGCCGCCCTATGCGGAAACGCGCGCCTATGTCCCCAAAGTGCTGGCCGCATGGAAAGTGGCGCGCGGCCTGTGTATTACGCCGCCGGAACTGGTGACCGACGGCTGTGTCTTTGCTGTTAGGGGGCTTGCATCCAATGACTGACAACAAACCGCTGGTGCTGGATGTTGACGGCACCTTCCTGAATACCGACATGTTGTTCGAAAACTTCTGGGCCGGTTTGGGGCAAGCGCCGATCGCGACCCTGAAAATCTGTGCCGTGCATTTTCGTTCTCCGGCCCGTTTGAAACAGGAACTGGCCGCGCTGGTGACAATGCGCACCGATTTGCTGCCGGTAAACCCGCAGATCAAGGCCGTTGCCGAAGAAACACTGTCGTCCGGGCGCGAGGTGGTGCTGGCCTCGGCTTCGGATCGGGTGCTGGTCGAACAACTGGCCAGGGACCACGGGTTAAGTCCGCGCAGCTTTGCCTCGGACGGGCGCACGAACCTGAAAGGCGACGCCAAGGCCGATGCGCTGGTGCAGGCCTATGGCGAAGGCGGCTTTCATTATGCGGGTGACAATAAGGTGGACCGCGCCATCTGGCAGCATGCCGATGGTGTTCTGATTGTCGGAAACCACCCCAAACTGGCGTCTGACATGACCGCTGCGGGTAAACAGGTGGCCGAGTTTTCCGCAGGCTGGAAGGTCCGCGATCTGATCCGCGCCTTGCGGCCGCACCAATGGGTGAAAAACATCCTGTTGTTCCTGCCGGTTCTGGCGGCCCATAATTTCACCCTGCCGGTGTTGATGATGGTGCTGCTGGGGATGATCGCCTTTTCGGCGGCCGCGTCCTCTATATATATAGTGAATGATCTGCTGGATCTCGAGGCCGACCGCCTGCATGTCAAAAAACGCCACCGGCCCTTTGCGGCGGGCAAGGTTCCGATACGTGTCGGCATGATCACAAGCATTGGGTTGGCGCTGCTGGCGCTTGGGATCGGTGTCTACCTTGGCTGGGCGTTCCTGTTGGTTGTTATACTGTATATGTTGCTGTCACTTGCCTATTCCCTGCGTCTGAAACGGATGCGCTGGGTTGATATCGCCACTTTGGCCAGCCTTTATACCCTGCGCGTTGTGGCCGGTGCCGCGGCCAGCGGCGTTGTTGCTTCGGGCTTTATGCTGGTGTTCATCTTTCCGGTGTTCATCACGCTGGGCTGTGTGAAACGGCTGACCGAACTGACCCTTGCCACCTCGGACGACCGTCTGCCGGGGCGCGGGTACGGGCGCAAGGACCGCGAGGATTTGCTGAATGTCGGCGGTCTGGGCGTGGCTGGCGCCCTGATTATTTTCTTTCTTTACAGTTTCAGCGAACAGGCCACGATGCTCTATCCCACCCGCTGGCTGCTGTGGGTCGGGTTGATCCCGCTGGCATGGTGGCTGATCCGGATGCTGCGGCTGGGCTATCTGGGCAAACAGGATTACGACCCGATCGTTTTCGCCATGACCGACAAACGCGGCATCGGTATCCTGCTGATCCTGCTGTCACTGATGTTCTATTCGGCTGGCCTGTGGCAGCAATGGCTCGGGTTTTGAGCGACAAGGCGAAATCCCCCCTGTCGGGCATCCGCGTGCTGGATGCCTCGACCTTCATCGCCGGCCCCTCCTGCGCCGCCCTTCTGGGGGAATTCGGGGCCGAGGTGATCAAGGTCGAACACCCTGTTGGGGGCGACCCCCTGCGCCGGTTGGGCACTGATAGCGGCTCGGACGGGCGTTCCTTGCTGTGGCTGAATGAAGGGCGCAATAAGCGGTCCGTCACCCTGAACCTGAAATCCGAACAGGGGGCGGCGATGTTCCGCGATCTGGCGGCGAAATCGGATGTGGTGATCGAAAACTTCCGCCCTGGCACCTTTGATAAATGGGGTCTGTCCTTTGAAACCCTGCGGGCGGCGAACAAGGGTTTGATCATGCTGAAAGTGTCGGGATACGGGCAGGACGGCCCATACCGCGACTTGCCCGGTTTTGCCCGCATTGCGCACGCGGTGTCTGGCCTTAGCCACCTGACCGGCGAGGTGGGCGGCCCGCCGCTGACCCCCGGCTCCACATCATTGGCGGATTATATGTCGGGGCTATACGGGGTGATCGGCATCCTGATGGCGCTGCGGGCGCGCGATGAAACGGGGCAGGGGCAGATGATTGATGTCGCCCTTTATGAATCCGTGTTCCGCGCGCTGGACGAAATCGCACCCGCGCACGCGCTGACCGGCAAGGTGCGGGGACGGCAGGGGATACATACGGTCAACGCCTGTCCGCACGGGCATTTCCAGTGCAGCGACGGGAAATGGGTGGCGATTGCCTGCACCAATGACAAGATGTTCGCCCGCTTTTGCGCGGTGATGAAGCGCCCCGATCTGGCCACGCCGGACAAATACGCCACGGTGAAAGCCCGCATTAATGACGAAGATACAATAAACCGCATCGTGCAGGACTGGACGCAAGCCCATACGCAAGCCGAGGTGCAACAGGCCTGTAACGCGGGCGAAGTGCCTTGCGGCGCGGTTCTGTCGATCGAGGATATCGCGAAGGATCCACAATACGCCGCCCGCAAAACCCTGACCGATATGATGGTCGAAGGCGTGGGCACCCTGCCTTTCCCGTCCCCCTTACCGCGCCTGTCGGAAACCCCCGGCAAACTGGAAACCCTTGGCCCGAAACTGGGCGAGGGCAATGCCGAGATTTACAGCGAGCTGTTGGGGTTGTCCGAGGCCGACCTAACCGCCCTGCAACAGCAAGGCATTATCTGACCCGGCCGCGCGTCACTCGCTTTGCAGCGTTCCTTGCTTGGCGAAGAAAGCCGCAAGGCTTGATGAGCCATCGGATCAGATCGACATCTTCTTGAAGATAAACTCGGGAATAGAGCGGATAATCAGCATGATATAGCGCCAGAAAAACGGTGTGTAGATCACGTTGCGCTTCTTATCGACGGCCTTCAGAATATCGGCGGCCACCTTTTCGGGTGTGGCGACCAGAAACATCCCCTCGATCCCCCAGGTCATGCCGGTATCGACAAACCCCGGTTTCACCGTCACCACATGGCCACCGGCCCGCGTCAAACGGTTGCGCAGACCCGACAGATAAGTGGCAAACCCCGCCTTGGCCGCACCGTAAACGTAATTGCCGATCCGCCCGCGGTCCCCCGCGACCGACCCCACGCCAACCACACAGCCACCGCCGCGCGCTTCCATTTCAGGCGCGATCCCTTGCAGGAATTCGGCAGGGCCGGTGAAGCTGTCCTTCACCACGCCCTCGATCAATGACGGGTCCGCATCAATGTCCTCTTGCGGTGGCATCGAGCCGACAAACACGGCGACATTGATCATCCCGTCCTCGCGCATTGCCCGTTTGTAAATGGGTGCAAAACTCTCGCGTTTGCGGGCGTCGAACTTTATCGCCTCGGCCACAGCCGCACCGCGCTGGGCGCAATCGGCGGCACTGCGTTTCAGATCGTCCATGTCACGACCGGCCAGCAATACCCCGTCGCCCCGTTCCGCCACTGCGCGCGCAAACGCTTTGGCCATTGATGATGTGGCCCCCAATATGATCCAGGTCTCGCTCATGATTTGCTCCTCAGATCCAGTCGGCGGATAATATCGGTGATGTAATGCCCGTCAGGGTCGGCCTTTTGCACCTCGGCCTGATAATCGGCGAATTCGGGATACATCGGTTTCAACTGCCCCCCCGTAGCAAGGGAATCCTTGGCCAGATAAATCCGCCCCCCTGCCGCTTCGGTCATGTCGATCAGCGACTGGATCAGATCCGTTGCCCCCGCGCGGTTCGGGAAATCGACCGCCAGCGTATAGCCCTCCATCGGAAAGGACATATAACCACCGCGCCCCTCCCCCATGCGTTTCAAAACAGCCAATGGCGAGGCAAGGCCGGAATTGGCAATTTTCTCAAGCATCTCGCGCAGGGCGTCGGCCTGCGCAATCGGCACCACGCATTGAAACTGGTGAAAGCCGCGTTTGCCATAAAGACGGTTCCAGTCGTGGATCGCATCCAGCGGGAAAAAGAAATCGGAAATCGGTTTCACTGTGGTGCGCCCCGATTTGGGCACGCGGCTGTAGTAAAGTTTGTTGAACAGCCGCACCACAGGTTTGGACAGGGCAAACCCCGGCGCATTGAACGGAATCGAGCGCGATTTCTTCGGCTTTGGCACCAGTCCCGCGCCGGTTTCGCCCTCTTCCAGAATCCCGCGCCCCAGATCGTCGCCCTTGGCGGTGGCGTCAATCCAGCCGACAGTATAGGTGGCCTTGGAGCCATCAAGGGCGGCCAGAAATTCATCCCAGCCTTCGATCCGGCGTTCGGTCACCATCATCACGTCGCCCTTGCAAGGGATCATTTGCAATTTGGCGCTGGCGATCACGCCGGTCTGGCCCAAACCGCCAACGGTGGCTTTGAACAACCCCGCGCTGCGTTTGGGGCTGATCACCTGTTTCTTGTCGCCGTTCAGCAAAGTCAGGCTGATTACATGCTGGCCGAAACTGCCGATCCCGTGGTGGTTTTTACCGTGCACATCATTGGCAATGCAGCCCGCAACTGTGGCAAAACCCGTGCCGGGCATCACCGCGGGCAGCCAGCCTTGGGGGGCAAACAGGCGGGCGAGTTCGCCGATTTGGCAGCCGCCCTCGACCTCGATCACACCGGTATCGGCGTCAAATGATAGAACCCGATCCATCCGTGTCATGTCTATCGCGCGGCCACCGTCATT
>WGBJ01000418.1 GCA_015494385.1 Marinosulfonomonas sp. | reverse complement strand
TTTTATGAGTGCTAAAATGACACGCCGTGGCTTTCTTGCCACTACCGCCGCTGCCAGCGTTGTGCGCAGCGTGCCGACGCTTGCCACCCGCACGGGTGGACGCCGCATCCTGACGCTGGTTTATGACAAATCAATGGGCATGATGCGCGCGATTGAACGGGTTGTGCATTAGGGCGAACGGCTTGCGATCGAGAATTTAGCAAAACGAAAATAGCCTGTGCTTCTCTGGTCAACGCCCTGCCTTGCATCTGCAAAACAGGGCGTCTTCCAAATGGGCGGTCATCGGCGTCCCCGCCTGTACCGCCTCTGAAATCTTGCACTTTATGGTTTCCAAATGGTTAAAATATCCCCGCCGGAGGCAAGAAAACTTCTATGCGCTCCGCGCGGGGGATATTTGGGCCATTTGGAAGGGGGCAGCGAAAAAGCCCGCAAGGGCTGATGAGCGCAGGATCAGCCCATATCGTCCAGACGCTGCATCGCGGCTTTTAGCTTGGTGGCTTCTTCTTCTTTCTGGCCCAGCAACTCGCGGCTTTCGGCGACCACTTCTTCGGGCGCGCTGGCGACGAATTTGGGGTTGTTCAAACGGCCCTTCAGCCCGCCCATTTCCTTTTCCAGCTTGGCCAGTGATTTTTGCAGCCGTTCCTTTTCGGCCGAAACGTCGATCACATCGGCCAGCGGCAGGGCAAAGACGCCGCCCTCGACCGCAATTGTTACCGCGCCTTTGGGTAGATCGGGGGCTTCTGTCAGGCTCTCGATCCGGGCCAGACGCAGGATCAGGGATTCATTGTTGGCCCATGCGGTGCGGCCAGCCGCGTCCAGTTCCTGCACCAGCATCGGCAGCTTTGCCCCGGCGGGCACCCGCATTTCGGTGCGTATGGAACGGATGCTTTCGATCAAATGCACAACCCAGTTCATTTCCGCCTCGGCTGCCGGATCGGCGAAATCGTAATCCGGCCAGTCCTGATGCACCAGCATGTTGGGGCGCTGGGCAATGCTGTTCCACAGTTCTTCGGTGATAAACGGCATGATCGGGTGCAGCAGGATCAGGCATTGGTCGATCACCCAGGCCATCGTGGCGCGGGTTTCGGCCACCACGGCAGCGTCATCCGATTGCAGCAGGGGTTTTGAGAATTCCACATACCAGTCGCAAACCTTGCCCCAGACGAAACTATAGAGGCCATTGGCGGCGTCGTTAAACCGGAACGCTTCAAGCGCCGTATCGGTTGCGGCCAGCGCGCGGGCGGTTTCGCCGACGATCCATTTGTTTACTGTCTGGGTGCAGGTGGCGGGGTCGAAACCATCCACGGGCACACATTCGTTCATCTCGGCAAAGCGAGCGGCGTTCCACAGTTTTGTGCCGAAATTGCGATAGCCGGCGATGCGCTGGGTCGAGAGTTTCAGATCACGCCCCATCGCCGCCATGGCGGTCACGGTGAAACGCACCGCGTCGGCACCGAATTCGTCGATCATATCCAGCGGGTCAATCACGTTGCCCAGGGATTTGCTCATCTTCTTGCCCTTTTCGTCGCGGACAAGGGCGTGGGTATAGATGGTGTGGAACGGGATCTGCCCGACCACTGCCTCTTGCATCATGATCATCCGGGCGACCCAGAAAAAGATGATGTCAAAGCCGGTGATCAGCACCGAGGTGGGGAAGTATTTTTCCAGCTCCGGCGTGTCCTGTGGCCAGCCAAGGGTGCCGATGGGCCAGAGGCCGGAGGAGAACCATGTGTCAAGCACGTCGGGGTCGCGGGATAGTGATATTGTTGCAAGCGACCCCTCACTGTGACCGTATGCATACATTTTCGGGCCTTTGTTAACACCCATAAAATCTATTTGCACATCACTACCATAGTATTCTTTTGCTTGCTCAATTACCTCCTCTTCTGAAGCCGCGCAAAATTTAGCCGCTGGCGGATTCGACATAGCTGGGTAGTTTGCAAGCTCTTCTTTCGAAGGCCCATACCAAACCGGTATCTGGTGCCCCCACCAAAGCTGGCGCGAGATACACCATGGCTCGATGTTCTCAAGCCAATGGAAATAGACCTTCTTTTGCTGCTCGGGCATCAGTTTGATTTCGCCCGATTTCACCACGTCAATCGCGGGGCCGACGATTTTGTCCGTGTCCACATACCACTGATCGGTCAGCATCGGTTCGATCACCACCTTCGAGCGGTCGCCAAAGGGCTGCATGATCTTTTTGTTTTCGACATAGGGGATGAATTCCGGCGGCAGAGGCTCCGGCGCGGCGGCCGGAGCTGCGCTGTCCCGGGCCTGATCCGGGACCTCGGCCGTTTTGGCTTTCTCATAGGCCGGATTGGGCACCATCACCGCCAGCCCTTCGGCGGTGATGTCGTCGATCACCTTTTGCCGCGCGTCAAAGCGATCCAGCCCGCGGTATTCCTCGGGCACCAGATTGATCGGAGTGGTGTCGGCGGGGGCTTCGCCCCCTTCGGCAATGGATTTGGCAATCGCGGCGGCTTCGTCATAGGGTAGCCCGTCGGAACGCATATGCCCCTTGGTGTCCATCAGTGCATAGAGCGGGATGTTGTTTCGCTTGGCCACGCCGTAATCGTTGAAATCATGCGCGCCGGTGATCTTCACAGCCCCCGAGCCGAAATCGGGGTCGGGGTATTCATCGGTGATGATCGGGATCAGGCGGCGGTGTTCCTTGGGTCCAACCGGAATTTCGCACAGTTTGCCAACGATGGGCGCATAGCGTTCGTCATCGGGATGCACCGCAACCGCGCCGTCGCCCAGCATGGTTTCGGGGCGGGTGGTGGCGATGGAGATGTAATCGCGCGTCTCTTCCAGCACGATATTGCCGTCCTCGTCCTTTTCCACATAGGTATAGGTCGCGCCACCGGCCAGCGGGTATTTGAAGTGCCACATGTGGCCGTCGACTTCGATGTTTTCCACTTCAAGATCGGAAATCGCGGTTTCAAAATGCGGGTCCCAGTTAACCAGCCGCTTGCCGCGATAGATCAGGCCCTTGTTGTACATATCGACAAAGACCTTCATCACGGCGGCGTGAAAATCGGGGCTGTTTTCGTGGCCCACGCGGGGGTCCCCCGGCGCGCCGGCCATGGTAAAGGCGTTGCGCGACCAGTCACAAGAAGAGCCAAGCCGCTTGAGCTGGTTCACAATCGTGTCGCCGCTTTCGCTTTTCCATTCCCAGACCTTGGCGATGAATTCCTCGCGGGTGAAATCGGTGCGGCGCTTGCCCTCTTCGGCCAGTTTGCGTTCCACCACCATCTGTGTGGCGATACCGGCGTGGTCCTGTCCGGGCTGCCACAGGGTGTCATGGCCGCGCATCCGGTGCCAGCGGGTCAGGATATCCTGAAGCGTGTTGTTGAAGGCGTGGCCCATGTGCAGGCTGCCCGTCACATTGGGCGGCGGGATCATGATGCAGAAGGTTTCCGCGCCCTCTTTGGCATTCGCACCAGCCTTGAAGGCACCGCTGCTTTCCCAGGCCTCGTAAATCCGTGCCTCGGCCGATGCCGCATCAAAATTCTTTTCCATCGCCATATCCGTCGTCCCGCATGAAATCATTGGTCAGGCAGGGTCTAACGAATGATCCGGCCAAGGGGAAGGCCGCAGTTGCCCCTGTCACGGGGGGTCACGGCATTTTTTATGGACTGTGG
>WGBJ01000417.1 GCA_015494385.1 Marinosulfonomonas sp. | reverse complement strand
ATAATGCAATGCGCATGGTCTGCCCCCTTAGCTTTGGGCGCACGCAACAATATTGCGCGCCCGATTGCAAGCAGAATACCGCCCGCCCCTTCTTCTTTTCTTAAATACCTCCGCCGGAGGCATTTTGCGCATGCCCCGAAGGGGCGTGCGCCCGGGGCGACGCGCTTGCGCGGCGCAATATCCGCTAATGCCCCATAATCATCCCTTCAAGCGCCTCTTTCTCCATCGAAACTTCGCTCAGACGGGCTTTGACCACATCGCCGATAGTGATCAGCCCTACCATTTCGCCATCCCGTATCACTGGCATATGCCGAAACCGCCCCTCGGTCATCTTTTTCAGAATACCATCTGCCCGCTCGTTACAGTTGCAGGTGACGATATTCGTGGTCATCATATCGTCCACCTTGTCGGATAGACAAACAGCGCCGCGTTTGCCCAATTCACGCACAATATCGCGTTCCGAAAGGATTCCATCCGCTGATTTCCCCGTCGCAGACACCACAACCGAGCCAATCCGGTTGTTCGACAAAACCGAGGCCACATCTGCCACGCTTGTCCCCGGTTTGACGGTGAAAACCCCCTCGGTTGCCTTGGATTTCAGGATTTGTTGAACTAGCATCGGCGTCTCCTTTATAGGTTTCGTCATACCTACAGGGTCTCCTGCCTGCGACAATCTGTCAAGTCGCGCCTTCTGCCAGCCCTTCCAGCCGCGCAACTTCGCGACGAACACCTGCGATAAAACTCTCGGCAAAGCGGTTCAGACGCTCGACCCGTTTGTCATCCAGATGCCGCACCAGATAGAAAGTGCGCGTCAGCGAAACCTTGTCGGGCAACACGCGGCGGATGTCGGGCAGCGTGGGCATGCAGAAATCATGCACAATCGCCAGCCCCGCGCCTTGGCGCACCCAGTTCACCTGAACCGCCACCGAATTTGACGCCAGCGACACATGGTCAACGCCGGTTTCCGCCAGATAATCCACCTCTTTGTCGAAAATCATATCGGGGATATAACCGATGATCCGGTGCCCCTTCAGATCCTTCAGTCTGCGAATGGGGGGATGGCTGTCCAGATAGCCCGTTGTCGCCGCCAGATGCAGTTTGTAATCGGCTATCTTTTGCGCCATCAGCCGCCCCGCCGTAGGACGCGACAGGGTGATCGCCATATCGGCCTCGCGTTTGGACAGGTTGAACACGCGGGGCAGCGCCACGATCTGCACCTCAAGCCCCGGGTTTTCATCGCAGATCGCCGCGCAAACCTGCGGCAACAGATAGTTGGCCGACCCATCCGGCGCCCCGATCCGCACCACACCGCTTAATTGCCCCGCCTGCCCGTGCAATTCCTCGGCCCCCTGCGCCAACGCGGTTTCGGCGCGTGTGGCATGGGCCATCAACCGCTCGCCTTCGCTATTCAGAACATAGCCCTGCACCGATTTGGCAAACAGCGCCGCCCCCAGCCTGTCCTCAAGCCGCGCAATCCGCCGCCCTACCGTGGCCGGGTCCAGTTTCAGCGCCTTTCCGGCCTTGGACAGGCTCTCGGCCCGGGCCACCGCCAGAAACACCCGCATATCATCCCAGTCAAACGCCATATTCATACCTGCATTATTGCAAAGCCCCTTTGGGAAACTGCCCCTTTTCATGGTATTTTTGCAAGACTAAACTGCACCCAACCAAAAACCCAATAATACCTCGGAGGATTCGAATATGGATATCGGACATTTTATCAACGGCAAGATGGTCAGAGGCACTTCGGGCCAGCAAGGCGACATCATGAACCCCGCCACCGGCGAAGTTCAGTATAAGGTCGATCTGGCCTCGGCTGCCGAAATGGATGCGGCGATCGAAGCCGCCGCCGCTGCCCAGCCCGCATGGGGTGCGAAGAACCCGCAGGTGCGCGGCCGCGTGATGATGGCCATGGTTGGCCTGATCAACCGCGACATGGACAAACTGGCCGAAGCCCTTAGCCGCGAGCACGGCAAAACCATTCCCGATGCCAAAGGCGACGTTCAGCGTGGTCTGGAAGTTGTGGAATATTGCATTGGTGCTGCCGAACTGCTGAAAGGCGAATACACCGTTGGGGCCGGTACCGGCATCGATATGTATTCCATGCGTCAGCCACTGGGTGTTGTTGGCTCGATCATGCCGTTCAATTTTCCCGCCATGATGCCGCTTTGGCATGTTGCACCAGCGCTGGCCTGTGGCAACTCGGTTGTGCTCAAACCCTCCGAGCGTGATCCATCGGTTCCGATGATGCTGGCCGAACTGTTTGTCGAAGCGGGCCTGCCCGAAGGTGTATTCCAAGTTGTGAACGGCAAAAACGAAGCCGTTGACGCGCTGCTGGACAATGACATTGTGCAGGGTATTTCATTCGTTGGCTCGACCCCTGTTGCGCAATATATCTACAGCCGCGCCACAGCCAACGGCAAACGCGCGCAGTGCTTTGGCGGTGCGAAAAACCACATGATCGTTATGCCGGACGCCGATATGGACCAGGCCGCCGACGCCATCGTCGGGGCCGGTTTTGGCGCCGCTGGCGAACGCTGCATGGCGATTTCGGTTGCTGTTCCTGTGGGCGAAGGCACGGCTGAACGCCTGCTGGAAAAACTGGTGCCACGGGTGGAAAAACTGCGCGTCGCCCCCTACACCGATGGTGATGACGTGGATTACGGTCCGGTTGTTTCGGCCGAGGCCAAAGAGCGTATTCTGGGCCTGATCCAGAGCGGCGTTGATCAGGGCGCGACCCTTGTGGTTGATAACCGCGATTTCAAATTGCAGGGTTATGAAAACGGCTTCTTCGTTGGCCCGCATCTGTTTGACAATGTCACAACGGATATGGACATCTACAAGACCGAAATCTTTGGCCCTGTTGTCTGCAC
>WGBJ01000416.1 GCA_015494385.1 Marinosulfonomonas sp. | reverse complement strand
TGCGGGTGGTGGACGCGCTGGAGTGGCGCGAGGCGCTGTTTGATGCGATCCTGCTGGATGCGCCCTGCACCGCGACGGGCACAATCCGGCGGCATCCCGATTTGCCCCACGCCAAGGATGGCGCGGATTTTCCCACGTTGTTTGCCTTGCAGGAACGGATGATTGACCACGCCTTAAGCCAGCTAAAACCGGGTGGGCGGCTGGTGTTTTGCACCTGTTCACTGCTGCCGGACGAGGGCGAAATCCAGATCGAGGATGCGCTGAAACGCCATGACGATATTACGGTCGAACCGATCACCCTTGAAGGGCTTGATCCGGCATGGGCCACGCCCGAAGGCGGCCTGCGCCTGCGCCCCGATTACTGGGCGGACACGGGCGATATGGACGGGTTTTACATCGCGGTCATTCGCAAGGCGGCCTAACGCGGCTTGGTGACATTGCGCGTGGCGGTGCGGGCCAGCCCCAACTGCCGTTCGCGCAACACGATGGCCACGCCCGACAGGATAATCAGCGCGGCACCGGCCAGCATCGCCCATGTGGGCACCTCGCCAAAGGCGAAATAGCCGATCAGAAGCGACCAGATCATTGAAACATAGGTGAACGGCGCCAAGGTGCTGGCATCGGCAAAGCGGTAACTGCTGGTCAGCAATATCTGTCCGACCCCGCCAACCACGCCTGCGCCGATCAGGTAAAACCATTCCATCCCCACCGGCCAGACCCAGCCGAAGGGCAGCGAAAACAGCGACAGAACCATCGAGGTCATCGAGAAATAGAACACGATGGCTGCGGTTTTCTCGACCCCTGCCATGCGTTTGATTGCAATCTGCGCAAAGGCGGCAAATCCGGCCGAGGCCAGCACCATCCCCACCCCGATCAATTCGCGCCGCCCCGCACCGGCAAGCCCGGCGCCAAGGCGCGGCCACAGGATGATCACCACCCCGACCAAACCCGTCAGAACCGCCGCCAGACGCACCATGCGGATGCGTTCGCCCAGCAGGATGGCCGCAAAGATCACGATCATAATCGGGGTGACAAAGCGCAGGGCCGTGACCTCGGGCAGGGGCAGGAATTTCAGACCGGCAAAGCCCAGCCCCATCGCAAGCGTCCCCGCCACGCTGCGGTAGATATGGCCGCGATAGTTTTCTGTGCGCAGCCCGTGTTTCAGATCTCCGCGCATCGCCAGCCAGATCAGGATAATCGGCAGCGCACAGGCAGAGCGGAAGAACACCGCCTCGCCTGCGGGTATCCGTCCGGCGGCTTTGACAAAGGCGGACATCAGGGAAAACACCGTCACCGCCAGCACGATCAGCAATATGCCGCGTGCGGGCCTCATGCCGATAGCCGCGCAACGGCCCAGCGGGCGGCATCGGCAACCATTTCTTCGTCGTCATTCACCAATCCGGCGGCAACATCGCGCAAGGACGGATCGCCGGAATTGCCGATGGCATACAAAACATTGCGCACGAACCGGCCCCGTTTCATCCGCTTGACCGGACTGCCGGAAAACATTTCGCGAAAGGCGGTATCGTCCAGCACTGCCAGTTCTGCCAGCTTTGGCGCCAGCAGTTCATCGCGGGCGACATAGCGCATCTCGCGGGCCTCGGCGGCAAATTTGTTCCACGGACAGGCGGCAAGGCAATCGTCGCAGCCATAGATGCGGTTGCCCAATGCGGCGCGAAATTCTTCGTCCACCGGCCCCCAGTGTTCAATCGTCAGGTAGGAAATGCAGCGCCGCGCATCCAGTTGATAGGGTGCGGGGAATGCGTTGGTCGGGCAAGCGTCCAGACAGGCGGTGCAACTTCCGCAGGTCTCATCGGATCGTCCGTCGGTGGGCAGTTCCACAGTGGTAAAGATCGACCCCAGAAAGAACCAGCTTCCCAGATCGCGCCCGACCAGATTGGTGTGCTTGCCCTGCCAGCCCAGCCCCGCCGCCGCCGCCAGCGGTTTTTCCATCACCGGCGCGGTATCGACGAACACTTTGATCTGTGCTTCGGGTTCCTGTTCCAGCAACCAGCGCCCGACCCGTTTCAGCCGTTTCTTGACAATATCGTGGTAGTCGCGGTTCTGCGCATAAACCGAAATCGCCCCCCTGTCCGGCATCCCGACCACCTGCATCGGGTCGTGGTCCGGCGTATAGGGTTCGGCCAGCATGATCACCGATTTTGCCTCGGGCCACAGTTCCGCCGGATCACCGCGCCAGTTCATCCGCTCGGCCATCCAGCGCATCTGGCCGTGGCGTCCTTCCTTGACATAGGTTTTCAGGCGTTCGGCAATTTGCGGCACGTCCCATGGGCGGCAGATACCTACCTTGGAGAACCCTTCCTGAAGGGCAAAATCAACCAGCCGCGCCTTTAGGACCGCCGTCAAAAATCCAGATCCGCGTAATGGGCAGGCGGCGGGAAGCCCGACACCTGATCGGCCAGAATGGAGCGGAACGCAGGACGCGATTTGATCTTGGCATACCATTCGCGCACGTTTTCGTTACGGTTCCAGTCAACGTCCGAAATGTAGTCCAGCGATGACAGATGCGCAGCGGCGGCGAAATCGGCCAGCGTCATCTGCCCGCCGGCCAGCCAGCGGCGCTGGTCCAGCAGCCAACCCATATAATCCAGATGGAATTTGATTTTTTTCGCACCGGCCTTGATGTTCTTGCTGTCCGGATAGCCCTGCCCCATCACCTTTTTGTTCACCCGCTCATAGAGCAGGTTTGCGGTGACTTCGTGGTGGAATTTATCGTCAAACCAGCTGACCAGACGCCGCACCTCGTAACGCTGTTTGGGGTCTTTGGGCAGCAGGGCGGGTTCTGGATAGGCCTCTTCCAGATATTCGCATATCGGGGCGGATTCGGCCATTGTCATGCCGTCCATTTTCAGCACCGGCACCTTGCCCGCCGGATTGCGGCGCAGGAAATCCGGGTCTTGCTCCCAGTATTTTTCCTCAACCAGTTCGACCTCGATCTTCTTTTCCGCCAGGGACAGGCGCACCTTGCGGCAATAGGGGGATAGCGGAACGTGGAAAAGTCGGTTCATTGCAAATACCACTCGGTTTTTTCTTTTGTATTAGCCGTGATTGGCCACACATATCAACCTTCGAAACAGGCCGAACGCCCATCCGCGCGGATGGTTGCCGCCCCGCTGATGATCGCGCGGGTGCGTTTGCGGATAAATGCCGTGGGTTTTGATGCCGACCGCCCTTTGGGATTTGGCAGCACCGCGGCAAGGCGCGCGGCCTGTGTCGGGGTCAGGTCTTCGGGGCCTACGCCAAAGTAATGCCGCGCCGCCGCCTCGACCCCGAACACGCCTTCGTCAAACTCGGCCACGTTCAGGTAAACCTCGAGTATCCGGCGTTTGCTCCAGATCGCCTCAACCAGCGGAGTCATCAAGGCTTCAAGCGCCTTGCGGGTCCAGCTGCGGCCCTGCCACAGGTAGGTATTTTTAACCACCTGCTGACTGATGGTCGAAGCACCGCGGTTGCCACCGGAATCAATCGCCGCACGGATTGCCGCCATGTCAAAGCCCCAGTGGTTACAGAAATTCGCATCCTCGGCTGCAACGACCGACCGCGCCATGACAGGGGCGATTTCATCAATCGGCACCCACATGCGGTCAACCCCGCCCAAACGACGGGCTTCGGACCAGATGTAGGGGGTGGTTGGCGGGTTCACAAAATTATAGAACACCACGGCCAGAAGCATCAGCACAGCAGATAGCAAACCGGCACGAAACACCCATTTCATCACCCACCGAAACGGGCGAAAACGCCGCTTCTCGACGGGCGCGTCCTTCTTCGGCTTTTTCCTGGCCGCGGGTTTCTTTTTCACTGTTTTCTTAGCCACAGGAAACCATAGCCGCCGGATGTTGCGCGGGGCAAGCCCCGTTCAGGTTAATCCGGAATACCAAGGCTGCCATATGGCAAAAAGCGCACCATATCGCCCTCGTTCACGGTCAATGCGCCATCGGGCAGTTCCACCAACCCGTTGGCCCATGCCAGCCCCGATATCCTGCCCGAGCCTTCGGATTTGAACACCTCGACCCGTCCGTCCGCCCCCATCCGCGCCCGCAGATATTCGCGCCGGCCCGGTTTTTTGGATTTGCTAAAGGCGGCAGACACCATGAACCCTTGCGGCGTGACCCAGCCCGCGCCGGACAGGGCCGACAAGGACGGGCGCGCGAAAATCGACGCGGTGACAAAGGCTGCAACGGGGTTGCCCGGCAGGCCGAACACCGGCACCCCGTGCCACATGCCCAACGCCAGCGGTCGCCCGGGTTTCAGCGCAATGCGCCACGCCTCAAGCGCGCCTTCTTCTTTCAGCAGGGCGGAAACGTGGTCTTCGTCCCCTGCCGACGCACCGCCCGAAGTCAGGATCACATCCACCTTATCGCGGGCATCATCCAGACAGGATTTCAGCAACGCGCGGTCATCGTTCACATGGCCCAGATCAACGGCGTCATGGCCCCATTCGCTGGCCAGCGCCAACAGCATGGGGCGGTTGGCGTCATAGGTTTTACCCTTGGGCGATACGCCACCATCGGCCGGCACAATTTCATCCCCCGTCGACAAAACCCCGACCCGCAGGCGTTTATATACCGTCACCTTGGCCACGCCCAGACCGGTCAGAAGGGCCAGATCGGGGCTACGCAGTTTGTGACCGGCAGACAGGGCCAACTGCCCCGCCTCGACATCCTCGCCTGCCTTGCGGGTGTTGGCGTTCGGCTTCACCGGCCCCTGAAAGGCGACATGCCCGTCCTGTACGTTCACGTCCTCTTGCATCACCACGGTATCGACCCCTTCGGGGATCAGCGCACCGGTCAGAATACGGATCGCATGGCCCGCAGGCACCACGCCTTCAAACGGCTCGCCAGCCGCCGCGCGGCCATCCACCAGCGGCAAAACCTGTGGGCCATCCGTGGTGCTGGCATGGGCAAAGCCGTATCCATCCACCGCCGAATTGGCGCCGGGCGGGTTCGAGCGCAGCGCCATCTGATCCTTTGCCAGCACACGGCCAGCAGCGTCAGGCACGGAAATTTCCTCGGTCCCGACAACCGGTCCCAGACGGGATTTCAGATGGGCAAGGGCATCATCCACCGGCATCCATTCCACGCCGGGCGGCAGGGCGAAACAGTCGTCTTTCATCACAGGTGCCGCGATGTCGGGAACACCCGCAACCGGTTTGGCCACCAGCCCCGTTTCCTGCAAAATGAATTCGGCAATCGCCACCGTATCGTCCAGATCAAACACCGGCACCGGCACCCCTTGCGGCCCGTTATCACTGGCCACGGCGCGCACGGTTTCATCTTCGAGTGCCAGCAGGGGCTGACCCGTGGCCTTGCGGTTGGCCTCGATCTTGGGGTGATCGTCGCGCTTGTAGCCTTCGATCAGCACCAGATCATTGGGCGACAGATGTGCCAGCAATTGTTCCAGCGTGGGTTCATCCTGCCCGCGCAATTCGTGCATCAACGCCCAGCGCTGGCGCGAGGCCAGCAGCACCTCGGTCGCGCCTGCCTCGCGGTGGCGGTAGCTGTCTTTGCCCTGATGATCAACGTCAAAACTGTGATGCGCGTGTTTCAGTGTCGCCACGGTGAACCCGCGCGATGTGATCTCGGCCACCAGCCGTTCCATCAGTCCGGTTTTGCCCGAATTCTTCCAGCCAACGACCCCGAAAACCCTCATGCCTTTTCCCCTGTCAGCAATTCTTCTGCCCGTGTCATATCCTCGGGCGTGTTGACGTTAAAGAAGGGATCGAATCCCTGCACCGCAAATGGCGCTAATGCCGCACCGTGGCTGTCGGTCCATTGCACGATCTTGCGCACCCCGTCGGTCAGCGCCGCCCGCAGATCATCACGCAGGGCGACCGGCCACAGGCCAAAGGTGGGCTGGCGCAACATCCCGCGTGTCGGGTGCGGCGTGGCGGCCAGTGCGATTGGCACGCCTTCGGTTTCGGCGGCCAGTTGCAGGCGCGGCACCAGATCGGCGGGGAAGAACGGCGTGTCGGCGGCGGCGGTAACGATATGGTCCGCCCCCTGTCCGGCGGCCCAGTCCAGACCGGCCAGAACACCTGCCAAAGGCCCCGCAAACCCTTCGATACTGTCGGCCACAACCGGCAGCCCGTATTGCCCGAACCGCCCCGCATCGCCATTGGCATTGATCGCCAGACCGCCCACTTGCGGCTCCAGCCGTTCAATCACCCGTGACAACAGCGTTTGACCGCCCAGCATCAACATGCCCTTGTCACCACCGCCCATACGCCGCGCCAAACCGCCCGCCAGTATCACACCCAAAGGAGCCTTCATCCCTGATACGCCCCCTTGCGACGGTGTTTCTTGTCCTCATCCGGCACCGATGAGGGGTCCGCATCGCGCACCAGCCGTTCGGCCCCCGCAAGGCACTGGAACCGCCGCCCCCGCATCCGCCCGATCAGCGTCAGACCAACCTGATTGGCAATTTCCACACCCCAGGCGGTAAAGCCCGAGCGCGAAGCCAGAACCGGTATCCCCATCATCGCGGTTTTGATCACCATCTCGCTGGTCAACCGCCCCGTGGTATACAGAATTTTATCCGTCGCCGTGGCATTGTTGGACAGCATCCAGCCCGCCACCTTGTCCACCGCGTTATGGCGCCCCACGTCCTCCATATAGACCAGCGGGCGATCCTTTTCGCACAACACCGTGCCGTGCAGCGCACCGGCGGTCAGATAGAGGCTCGGCGTGCGGTTGATCTTGTCCGACAGGGCATAGAGCCAGGATGTGCGCAGCTCGGCATCGGGCAGTTTCACGCCCGCCAGCCCCTCCATCATGTCACCAAACACCGTGCCCACGGCACAACCCGACGTGCGGGTTTTGCGGGCCAGTTTATCCTCGTAATCGGTTTCAACGGCGGTGCGCACGACGACGGTTTCCAGTTCCTCGTCAAAATCAACGCCGGTGATTTCCTCATCGTCCGCTAGCATCCCCTGATTGCGCAGGAACCCCAGCGCCAGATAATCGGGATAATCCCCGATGGTCATCGCCGTGACAATCTCGCGTTTGTTCAGGAAAATCGTCAGCGGGCGTTCCTCGATCACGCGCACCTCTTGGCTCTGGCCCAGATGATCCACTGACGGAACCGCACGGGTCAGTCGCGCGGCCTCGGGATCGGGCGCGATCAGATACTCGGCCAGATGATCGTTGTTCGCCATTTGCATAACCCCCAAAAACGCCCTACTGCGGAAAACAAGATTACTGATCGGAACGAAAATGACCACCACAAAACGCGCCTTTCTGCAAGGTATCCGCGACAGCCTGCCCTTTATCGTGGTGGTGGCCCCCTTTGCGATGCTGTTCGGCGTGGTCGCAACCGAGGCCGGCCTGTCGCCATTGCAAACCTTCGGGTTCAGCGTGGCGGTGATTGCAGGCGCGGCCCAGTTCGCCGCCGTGCAGCTGATGGCAGACAACGCGCCACTGCTGATCATCGTCGCCACGGCGCTGGCAGTGAACCTGCGGATGGCGATGTATTCGGCCTCGATCGCACCCTATCTGCGCGGCGTGCCGTTCTGGCAGCGGGCGTTCATGTCCTATGTGCTGGTTGACCAAAGCTATGCCCAGGGGCTGCTGAAATACGAAACCGAACCGGACCTGAGCCCGCAAGCCCGCGTGGCATATTTCTTTGGCACGATGATGCTGAACATACCGCTGTGGTATGGCGGCACATTGGTTGGTGCCTTGCTGGGCAGCCGCATCCCGCAGGACTATGCGCTGGATTTCGCGGTGCCGATCACCTTTCTGGCGCTGGTCGGGCCGATGCTGAAAACGGCGGCACATGTGGCGGCGGCATTTACCTCGGTTTTGCTGACGCTGGTGCTGGCGTTCCTGCCCTATAATCTGGGGCTGATGGTGGCGGCGCTGGTGGCGATGATGGTCGGCGCACAGGTGGAACTGATGGTGGAAAGGCGGCGGGCATGATGATGAGCGACGCGGAAATCTGGACCGTTATCGTGCTGGTGGCGCTTGGCACCTATCTGATCCGGTTTTCCTTTATCGGCCTGATCGGGGATCGCGACCTGCCCGCGTGGGTGCTGCGCCACCTGCGCTATACGCCTGTCGCCGTGCTGCCCGGTCTGGTCGCCCCGCTGGTGCTGTGGCCCGAGGCCACAGGCGGCAACCCCGACCTGCCGCGCCTGATGGCAGCGGCAGTGACGGTGCTGCTGGGGGTGAAATTCAAAAACCTGTTGTTGGCGATATTCGGCGGCGGCGCAACGCTATTCGTGATGTTGCAGGTGATGGCGTAGGGCGGGGTTCACCCCGCCAATGGCGCGTTTCAGGATAAGGCGACTGGCGAGCCCCCCAATCAATACCGGTTCCTCTGCTGTTCCTTCAACAGCCCGGAATTGTCATCCTCGTCATCATCATAAACCGTATGTTCCTTCACCCCCGGAATCCGGCTGAATTGCGCCATCAGTTTCTTGGGGTAATAGGTTTCCTTGATCCCCTCAAACCCCGGCAATGTGCGCAGGATCGAGGTGATGCTCTTGGCACAATGCGCCTTGGGAACCGCGCCATGTGCCTCGACCGCACGGATCGCCATTTCCGCCACCGCAGGCGAAACTTCGACCGTCTGCATCACCGTATGATAGGTCACGCGGGTGTGGTAATCGATATAATAACTCAGCACATGGGGCGTGATACCATAATGCACATCGTTGCGCTCGGGGATGCTGGGGCTCCACCATGTGCCGGCCGGATCAAACAGCACCCGTTGCGAGCCGTTGATCATCAGACCCGAGTGCGCGCCGCTGCCGCTCCGGTTGGAAATCACGGTGAACAGGGTGATCGAGGGCGGGCCGTTGTGATGATAGCGCACCCGCGCCACATCCGCGTCAGGTGCCCATTTCGGCTCGGCCCCGCCACATGCCGCCAGAAGCAGGGGCAGCAAAAG